>NZ_JBJQMC010000022.1:0-87327 GCF_046486085.1 Escherichia sp. WS568 | reverse complement strand
GCACCACCCCGTCAGTAGCTGAACAGGAGGGACAGCTGATAGAAACAGAAGCCACTGGAGCACCTCAAAAACACCATCATACACTAAATCAGTAAGTTGGCAGCATCACCTGTTTGTAAATTCATATTTCGTAATGCTTCTGAATTTTTCGTGTGATGGTTTTAAATACCATGTTGTTTACTCTTGGGGTTACTGCTTATTTGTAAAATACGGGCATTTCAATAGATGCCCGTATAAGCAGAGTATGATTCTGGCAGATTATTGAGTATCAATGTTGGACCGAATGTGAACGAATAAATAACTCGTTTATTTTACCACCCATTCTCTTTTCGATTCGTTGCTTGTACGCGTAGATGCTACGGATATCCATATCCAGAACTTCAGCAATCTGATATGGATTATAACCAGAAACCATATATCCCATTATGGTGAATTCCATCTGAGTTAATGTGTTCCCTCTGGTAAATGATAAATAACGACCAATAAATAGTTGTCTGATCTTTTCATTGGCAACATCAAGACCATCATCATTATATATGACAGCAGATATTGCAGAGTTGTGTTTTCGCCAGTAGTTAGCTAACGATTGCATATTGCGGTCGCTGACTAAAACAATCCCCATGTCAGTACTTGCAAGATAGTCAATCCAGTCTTTTTCAAGGAATAGACGTAAAAAACTTACTGAAAAATCGACAAAAATATATCCGCTTAATCTCGCATTGTGGTTTTTTGTTAAAATACCTTCCACCACACCACGATTAAAATATGAACTTTCTTCGGGCCACATACAAAAACACGAGTTTGCGCAATACTGCAAACGCGGTGACTCTTCTGGCATTATTTGGCAATGCATTGAGCAACTATTGCATGTAAGACTTTTATAACGACTACAAAGCCCCATGTTAAGAACCTCCCTATCCGTATATAATTGCATAATTTCATTGGTTATTGATGATGTCAATACACCATGATTTTGTAAATTTGCTGGGAAAAATTGCGATTAATCTGAATTTGCTATAATTCTGAGTAAAGCATTTAAAAATGCATTTCTCGTTATTAAATATGATTATGTTTCACTGATTTAATCTTACCTGGTTGATGGTGGTTCAGATAACTATCTCATGGTATGAGAATATCTATATCGCAAATTGTTTTTGAATGACCAGAAGATATCTTGCGAATCTAAGTTATGCATCTTAAATAGTCTTATTTAAGATGTTCAGATCTCTTTGTGTGTTTAACTAACTGATAATACTAGGATATGACGAGAGAAGTGATAGAGCGGAATTATAACAAATGAACATTATGAAAACTGGAATGGTTCAAAATTGTAGCAATTTTGAACCATTCACAATGGATATTAGCTAAAGAACATTACCGATACGCACAAGATACCCACGATCAGCGTAATCAGATTTCCGATGGAACGCCAGGGTTTAAGCGCCGGGATGAGATACGTTGACAGCGTAGGCATGATGAAAAGTATCATGGCAATGAGCGGGCCGCTGATCGCGTAAATCATCGAAATCGCGTTCGGGTTAATGCAACAAACAATGAAGGTAATCAGCGATACCAACATAATTGATAGTGCGCGGTTAAATGCACGACTTTTCTTTACACCAACCTGCTGTAGTGTTGTTTTGACGACCTCTGTGGCACCTTCAATAACGCCAAAGTACGTACCCAGGAATGATTTCGACATCGCAACTACTGCGACAATAATCCCGGAAATTGACAACCATGCTGGGGCGTTCGGCAGCATAGAAAGCGCCGATAAAATGGTAACCCCTTCTTCTTTAGCCGCTTCAATATACGAAGGTGGAATAGAAAGCAGGCAGCTAAAGACAAAGAACAGTACACTTATGCAGATGATGAGATAAGCGACTTTCATAATTTTTTTGCATTTATCCATAGCATGTTCGCCATATTTTTCACGTCTGTCTATGGCAAACGTAGAAATAATGGGCGTATGGCTAAAGGCGAAAACCATCACGGGAATCGATATCCATATCTGGTGAAGGGTATTCTGATTGAACTCTACCTGGGTAGTTAATAGATCAGGTTGCCAACTACCGACCAGGTAAATAGAAAGAAATAAGAAATAGGCAATCAATGGGAATACCAAAAATCCCATTACCCGAATAGTGGCATGGCGTCCCATCAGAAAAATGAGATTCAGGATTAATACAACACCCAGACTCACCAACATACGGATGCGAAGATCAATAACCATATGCTTTGCCAGCTGTTCCGTAAGTGAGTTGGTAATTGCCACGGCATATATCAACACGACGACAAAAAAGGCGATGAAGTACAGCGTGGTAATCAGATTACCAATCTTCTTGCCATAGTAGTGTGTTACCGCGCCCGTTATCCCTTCACCTGCTGATGTTTTTGATGAGAGGATGAACTGGCATAAGGCTTTATGTGGCCAATATGTTAAAGGCCAGGCGACCAGAGCAGTAATAAACAGGACCACAGCCCCTGCCGAACCTAACTGAATAGGAAGGAAGAGCGTGCCTGCACCAACGGCTGTGCCGTAGAGCGCGAAACTCCACAGAGTTTCTTCTTTTGACCAAATATTAGACATTATCTGAACGTATCATCTACAAATTAAACAAAATGGAGGGCAATTTACCATAAACCAGGTTAAGTATGGGAGATTAACGCCCTTTCTACCTCTCTATTGGTGGGTTAGTGGTTGCAAACCTTACGTGCCAGTTATGTCTCTGACCGCTGGTCAGGCGTATTTCCTTTGTGATAAAAATCACTTTTTTTTAAACAATTAAGATAACTGTTATTAACAATCATTTACTATTGCACTGTTAATTGGTGCGAGGTTGTGATGAAAGACGTTGTGATTGTCGGGGCGTTACGGACACCTATCGGCTGCTTTCGTGGTGCGTTAGCGGGTCATTCCGCCGTGGAACTTGGCAGCCTGGTCGTGAAAGCGTTAATAGAACGTACCGGTGTTCCTGCATATGCGGTGGATGAAGTGATTCTTGGTCAGGTGTTGACTGCAGGGGCAGGGCAGAATCCGGCAAGGCAATCGGCTATTAAAGGTGGTCTTCCTAACAGCGTTTCTGCAATCACTATTAATGACGTTTGCGGTTCCGGGCTTAAAGCACTGCATCTGGCTACTCAGGCGATACAGTGTGGCGAGGCTGATATTGTCATCGCCGGTGGCCAGGAAAACATGAGCCGCGCACCACATGTTCTGACTGATAGCCGCACCGGTGCACAGCTTGGCAATAGCCAGTTGGTTGATAGTCTTGTGCACGATGGGTTGTGGGATGCCTTCAATGATTATCATATTGGTGTCACCGCCGAAAATCTGGCTCGCGAATATGGCATCAGCCGTCAGTTGCAGGATGCTTACGCACTTAGCTCGCAACAAAAAGCGCGAGCGGCGATTGACGCCGGACGATTTAAAGATGAGATCGTCCCGGTAATGACCCAAAGTAACGGTCAGACGTTGGTTGTAGATACCGATGAACAGCCACGCACTGACGCCAGTGCAGAAGGCTTAGCCCGTTTAAATCCTTCATTTGATAGTCTCGGCTCTGTGACAGCGGGTAATGCATCATCCATAAACGATGGCGCAGCTGCAGTAATGATGATGAGCGAAGCCAAAGCACGAGCGTTGAATTTACCCGTGCTGGCCCGCATCCGCGCATTTGCCAGCGTTGGTGTAGATCCGGCATTGATGGGAATTGCGCCGGTGTATGCGACCCGCCGTTGCCTGGAGCGTGTTGGCTGGCAGTTGGCTGATGTCGATCTTATCGAGGCTAATGAAGCGTTTGCTGCACAGGCGCTTTCGGTTGGCAAGATGCTTGAATGGGATGAGCGTCGGGTCAATGTCAATGGTGGCGCGATCGCACTCGGTCATCCAATAGGCGCTTCCGGTTGCCGAATCCTCGTTTCTCTGGTTCATGAAATGGTGAAACGTAATGCCCGCAAAGGACTGGCTACGCTTTGTATCGGCGGGGGCCAGGGCGTGGCATTGACCATTGAACGTGACGAATAGCTCTGCATTTCCTCCTTACCGATAAATATCAGCCGTCATTAATCTGTTGAATAATGGTGGCTGGCGAGTCGACATACATTTTCAGGGCTCCCTGATTTTTCCATTCTCATGACATATTCGTGATCGACACTGCACTTTTTTCAGTCCTTAACTTAAAAATGAAACATTGTTTTATTTTTAATTGAAAACCCTATCCCGTGGGCATATCATCCCCTTATAGAGAAAACGAAACAGCGTTTCACTATCGTTTTCTATTTTCACGCTTCACTGATTATCGGAGGTTGATGTGGACGTAAGACAGAGCATCCACAGTGCGCATGCAAAAACGCTGGATACCCAGGGGCTGCGCAATGAATTTTTGGTTGAAAAGGTATTTGTCGCTGATGAGTACACCATGGTTTACAGCCACATTGACCGTATTATTGTTGGCGGCATTATGCCGGTAACTAAAACGGTTTCCGTTGGCGGGGAAGTTGGTAAACAACTCGGGGTAAGCTATTTCCTGGAACGTCGCGAGTTAGGTGTTATCAATATTGGCGGTGCCGGTACGATTACCGTCGATGGTCAATGCTATGAAATCGGTCACCGCGAAGCCCTGTATGTTGGTAAAGGCGCAAAAGAAGTTGTCTTTGCCAGTATTGATACCGCTACTCCGGCGAAGTTTTATTACAATTGCGCACCTGCGCATACGACGTATCCCACCAAAAAAGTCACACCGGACGAAGTATCTCCAGTCACGTTAGGCGATAACCTCACCAGTAACCGTCGCACGATTAACAAATATTTTGTCCCGGATGTACTGGAAACCTGCCAATTGAGTATGGGGCTGACGGAGCTGGCTCCGGGTAACTTGTGGAACACCATGCCGTGTCACACCCACGAGCGCCGGATGGAAGTTTATTTCTATTTCAATATGGATGATGACGCCTGCGTTTTCCACATGATGGGGCAGCCGCAAGAAACGCGTCATATTGTGATGCATAACGAGCAGGCGGTGATCTCCCCGAGCTGGTCGATTCATTCCGGTGTCGGAACCAAAGCTTATACCTTTATCTGGGGCATGGTCGGTGAAAACCAGGTCTTTGATGATATGGACCATGTGGCCGTTAAAGATTTGCGCTAGTTGTGGGCATAAACGAATAAGGTATTGTTATGATTTTAAGTGCATTTTCTCTCGAAGGTAAAGTTGCGGTCGTCACTGGTTGTGATACTGGACTGGGCCAGGGGATGGCGTTGGGGCTGGCGCAAGCGGGCTGTGACATTGTTGGCATTAACATCGTTGAACCGACTGAAACCATCAAGCAGGTCACGGCGCTGGGGCGTCGTTTTTTAAGCCTGACCGCCGATCTGCGAAAGATTGATGGCATTCCAGCACTGCTGGATCGCGCGGTAGCGGAGTTTGGTCATATTGATATCCTGGTGAATAACGCCGGATTGATTCGGCGCGAAGATGCTCTCGAGTTCAGCGAAAAAGACTGGGACGATGTCATGAACCTGAATATCAAGAGCGTATTCTTCATGTCTCAGGCAGCGGCGAAACACTTTATCGCGCAAGGCAATGGCGGCAAGATTATCAATATCGCGTCAATGCTCTCCTTCCAGGGCGGGATCCGTGTGCCTTCTTATACCGCATCAAAAAGCGGCGTGATGGGCGTGACACGATTGATGGCGAATGAATGGGCTAAACACAACATTAATGTTAATGCGATAGCTCCGGGTTACATGGCAACCAACAATACTCAACAACTACGGGCAGATGAACAACGTAGCGCGGAAATTCTCGACCGCATTCCAGCTGGCCGTTGGGGACTGCCGAGTGACCTGATGGGGCCGGTAGTGTTTCTTGCCTCCAGCGCTTCAGATTATGTAAATGGTTATACCATTGCTGTGGATGGTGGTTGGCTGGCGCGTTAATCCATTCTTCTTACTTTTATGACCCTGCCGCATGGCAGGGTTTTTTATACCTGTAGATCATCATAATCCATATCATGGTTATGAAATAATCCATATCAATTATCAATTAATGAACTTTATGAATTTTATCTGCTTTAAAATTAGGTGGTTAATAATAATCTCAATTATTCAACTTAATTTGAAAATTGGAATATCCATCACATAACGACATGTCGCAGCAATTTAATCCATATTTATGCTATTTCCGACCTGACACCTGTGTGAATTGTTCACGTATTTTTTCACTATGTCTTACTCTCTGCTGGCAGGAAAAAATGGTTACTATCAATACGGAATCTGCTTTAACGCCACGTTCTTTGCGGGATACGCGGCGTATGAATATGTTTGTTTCGGTAGCTGCTGCGGTCGCAGGATTGTTATTTGGTCTTGATATCGGCGTAATCGCCGGAGCCTTGCCGTTCATTACCGATCACTTTGTGCTGACCAGCCGTTTGCAGGAATGGGTGGTCAGTAGCATGATGCTCGGCGCAGCAATTGGTGCGCTGTTTAATGGTTGGCTGTCGTTCCGTCTGGGGCGTAAATACAGCCTAATGGCGGGGGCCATCCTGTTTGTGCTCGGCTCGATAGGGTCCGCTTTTGCGACCAGCGTAGAGATGTTAATCGCCGCTCGTGTGGTGCTGGGCATTGCTGTCGGGATCGCGTCTTACACCGCTCCTCTGTATCTTTCTGAAATGGCAAGTGAAAACGTTCGCGGTAAGATGATCAGTATGTACCAGTTGATGGTCACACTCGGCATCGTGCTGGCGTTTTTATCCGATACAGCGTTCAGTTATAGCGGTAACTGGCGCGCAATGTTGGGGGTTCTTGCTTTACCAGCAGTCCTGCTGATTATTCTGGTGGTCTTCCTGCCAAATAGCCCGCGCTGGCTCGCGGAAAAAGGGCGTCATATTGAGGCGGAAGAAGTGTTGCGTATGCTGCGCGATACGTCGGAAAAAGCGCGAGAAGAACTCAACGAAATTCGTGAAAGCCTGAAGTTAAAACAGGGCGGTTGGGCACTGTTTAAGATCAACCGTAACGTCCGTCGTGCTGTGTTTCTCGGTATGTTGTTGCAGGCGATGCAGCAGTTTACCGGTATGAACATCATCATGTACTACGCGCCGCGTATCTTCAAAATGGCGGGCTTTACGACCACAGAACAACAGATGATTGCGACTCTGGTCGTGGGGCTTACCTTTATGTTCGCCACCTTCATTGCGGTCTTTACGGTAGATAAAGCAGGGCGTAAACCGGCTCTGAAAATTGGTTTCAGCGTGATGGCGTTAGGCACTCTGGTGCTGGGCTATTGCCTGATGCAGTTTGATAACGGTACGGCTTCCAGTGGCTTGTCCTGGCTCTCTGTTGGCATGACGATGATGTGTATTGCCGGTTATGCGATGAGCGCCGCGCCAGTGGTGTGGATCCTGTGCTCTGAGATTCAGCCGCTGAAATGCCGCGATTTTGGCATCACCTGTTCGACGACGACAAACTGGGTGTCGAATATGATTATCGGCGCGACCTTCCTGACACTGCTTGATAGCATTGGCGCTGCCGGTACGTTCTGGCTCTACACTGGGCTGAACATTGCGTTTGTGGGCATTACTTTCTGGCTCATTCCGGAAACCAAAAATGTCACGCTGGAACATATCGAACGCAAACTGATGGCAGGCGAGAAGTTGAGAAATATCGGCGTCTGATTTCACGGGCCGGATGTGCTGTACATCCAGCCCTTTTTTCGTTAATAGAGATTGGGCACCTGGCCGTTGAGGCGTTTGTCTCGTTCCTTATTCAGCCTTGTTGCGGTAACACACATCAGGAGAGAGGAATGAAAACAATTGGTTTGCTGGGAGGAATGAGCTGGGAATCCACCATTCCTTACTATCGTTTGATAAATGAAGGTATTAAACAGCGGCTTGGTGGGCTTCACTCTGCGCAAGTGCTGCTACATAGCGTCGATTTTCATGAAATAGAAGAGTGCCAGCGTCGCGGTGAGTGGGACAAAACCGGGGATATTCTGGCTGAGGCGGCGCTTGGCTTACAGCGGGCGGGCGCAGAAGGTATTGTGTTATGTACCAATACGATGCACAAAGTGGCGGATGCCATTGAGTCTCGTTGCTCTCTGCCTTTCTTACACATAGCGGATGCCACTGGACGTGCAATTATCCGGGCTGGAATGACTCGTGTGGCGCTGCTGGGTACGCGTTACACCATGGAACAGGATTTTTATCGCGGGCGGCTGACGGAACAATTTTCCATCAACTGTCTCATTCCTGAAGCGGATGAACGGGCGAAAATTAATCAGATTATTTTTGAAGAACTGTGTCTGGGGCAATTTACCGAAGCGTCACGCACTTATTATGCGCAAGTGATTGCTCGCCTTGCAGAACAGGGCGCACAGGGCGTTATTTTTGGCTGCACAGAAATTGGTTTACTGGTGCCAGAAGAGCGCAGTGTTCTGCCTGTGTTTGATACCGCGGCGATCCATGCCGAGGATGCTGTCGCTTTTATGCTGTCGTAGCTGACGACAAAATAGCGTCAAGAGAAGTGACCAGTTTCGGTAATCCCGCTTGTAAATGCTCACTAAACGCCTGCACCAGCGCTGATGACGGGCGGTGCAGGGGGCGGATCAGGCTGACGGTGAACGGAACCGCAATACTGAACCGCCGCACCACTAAACCGCTTGCCGCATAATCCAGTGCGGTGAGCGGGTTAACCACCGAAACACCTACCCCCGCCCGTACCATTGCGCAGACTGACGCGGCGCTGTGGGTTTCTACGATCATGCGTCGTTTAACCTGATGTTCAGTAAACAATTGATCCAGCAACTGGCGATAGCTGTCAGTACGGGAAAGGCTGATGTAGTTCTCACTGTGAAAATCTTCTGGCGTTAATATCTCTTTTGCCGCCAGCGGATGACCCGGAGGTAACACACACACTTCATCTAAAGAGAGTAATTCGGTACGTTCTGTTCCCGCAGGCGTATGGAGTGTCTCAGTGAGTCCTAAATCATGACGCTGGGCCGAGAGCCACTCTTCAAGTAGCGGTGATTCCTGGGGCACGATATTTAAGCTGACATCGGGATAACGTGCCAGAAAGGGTTGCAGGAGCTGCGGTAAAAAAGATTGCGAAAAGACCGGCAGGCAGGCAATAGACAGTTCTCCCTGGCGAAACTCGCGCAGACTTTCTGCGGCGCTGACAATGCGATCCAGTCCGTACCAGGATCGTTGCACTTCTTCAAACAGACGCAGTCCTTGCACGGTAGGATGCAATCGTCCACGTACGCGCTCAAACAATTTCAGCCCGATCACCTTCTCAAAGCGCGCCAGTTCGCGGCTGACAGTTGGCTGTGAGGTGTGTAGCAGGTGTGCCGCCTCAGTCAGGCTTCCGGCGGTCATTACCGCATGAAAAATTTCAATATGACGTAAGTTAACGGCGGCCATTAGCGCTCTCTCGCAATCCGGTAATCCATATCATTTTTGCATAGACTCAACATAAATCGATATTTTTTATTCTTTTTATGATGTGGCGTAATCATAAAAAAGCACTTATCTGGAGTTTGTTATGCCACATTCACTGTTCAGCACTGATACCGATCTCACCGCCGAAAATCTGCTGCGTTTGCCCGCAGAATTTGGCTGCCCGGTGTGGGTCTACGATGCGCAAATTATTCGTCGGCAGATTGCAGCGCTGAAACAGTTTGATGTGGTGCGCTTCGCACAGAAAGCCTGTTCCAATATTCATATTTTGCGCTTAATGCGTGAGCAGGGCGTGAAAGTGGATTCCGTCTCGTTAGGCGAAATAGAGCGTGCGTTGGCGGCGGGTTACAATCCGCAAACGCACCCCGATGATATTGTTTTTACGGCAGATGTTATCGATCAGGCGACGCTTGAACGCGTCAGTGAATTGCAAATTCCGGTGAATGCGGGTTCTGTTGATATGCTCGACCAACTGGGTCAGGTTTCGCCAGGGCATCGGGTATGGCTGCGTGTTAATCCGGGGTTTGGTCACGGGCATAGCCAAAAAACCAATACTGGTGGCGAAAACAGCAAGCACGGTATCTGGTACACCGATCTGCCCGCCGCACTGGACGTGATACAACGTCATCATCTACAGCTGGTCGGCATTCACATGCACATTGGTTCTGGCGTTGATTATGCCCATCTGGAACAGGTATGTGGTGCTATGGTGCGTCAGGTCCTCGAATTCGGTCAGGATTTACAGGCTATTTCTGCGGGCGGTGGGCTTTCTATTCCTTATCAACAGGGTGAAGAGGCGGTTGATACCGAACATTATTATGGTCTGTGGAATGCCGCGCGTGAGCAAATCGCCCGCCATTTGGGCCACCCTGTGAAACTGGAAATTGAACCGGGTCGCTTCCTGGTAGCGCAGTCTGGCGTGTTAATTACTCAGGTGCGGAGCGTCAAACAAATGGGTAGCCGCCACTTTGTGCTGGTTGATGCCGGGTTCAACGATCTGATGCGTCCGGCAATGTACGGTAGTTACCACCATATCAGTGCCCTGGCAGCTGATGGTCGTTCACTGGAACACGCACCAACGGTGGAAACCGTCGTCGCCGGGCCGTTATGTGAATCGGGCGATGTCTTTACCCAGCAGGAAGGGGGAAATGTTGAAACCCGCGCCTTGCCGGAAGTGAAGGCAGGGGATTATCTGGTACTGCATGATACGGGGGCATATGGCGCGTCAATGTCATCCAACTACAATAGCCGTCCGCTGTTACCAGAAGTTCTGTTTGATAATGGTCAGGCGCGGTTAATTCGCCGTCGCCAGACCATCGAAGAATTACTGGCACTGGAATTGCTTTAACTGCGGTTAGTCGCTGGTTGCATGATGACTTGCCTCCAGCGACGGAGTTGACACTGAATGGCGACGTACCAGCGTCGGACTAAAGACATTAGTGATTTCCGGGAGAGGGCGATTATCCGCCAGTGCCAAAGCCAGTTCGGCAGCCTGCGTCGCCATCGTCACGATTGGGTAACGCACGGTGGTCAGGCGCGGACGCACATAGCGTGACACCAGCACATCATCAAAGCCAATTAACGAAATCTCACCCGGTACATCAATACCATTATCATTGAGAACGCCCATCGCACCCGCCGCCATTGAATCGTTATAACAGGCTACCGCAGTGAAATTTCTGCCTCGTCCCAAAAGCTCGGTCATTGCCTGTTCGCCGCCGCTTTCGTCTGGTTCGCCAAATGTCACCAGCCGGTCATTGGCCGCAATACCACTTTCAGCAAGGGCATCGTAATACCCTTGCAGACGATCTTCGGCGTCAGAAATAGAGTGGTTAGAACACAGATAACCAATGCGGGTATGACCTTGCTGAATTAAATGACGCGTTGCCAGCCAGGCACCGTAACGATCGTCCAGAGCAATACAACGGTTTTCAAAGCCAGGCAGGATACGGTTGATCAGCACCATACCGGGCATTTGTTTCATTAATGAGGCTAAATCGGCATCCGGTATCATTTTGGCATGGACGACCAACGCAGCACAGCGATGGCGGATCAGTTGCTCAATAGCCTGACGCTCTTTTTGTTCGTTGTGGTAACCGTTGCCAATCAATAAAAAATTACCAGTGTGATAAGCCACCTGTTCGACCGCTTTCACCATTGCACCGAAAAACGGATCGGAAACATCACCAACGACCAGACCGACCGTTTCAGTGGTCTGCTGCGCCAGCGCACGGGCGTTGGCGTTCGGGTGATAGCTAAGAGACTCCATTGCACTATGCACAGCAAGCCGTGAAGCTTCGCTGGCTTTGGGTGAATTATTAATGACGCGGGAAACGGTGGCGACTGAAACGCCTGCCAGTCGGGCTACATCCTTTATGGTCGCCATGAAAATACCTTAGTGGGTAAACGCTTACATTCTTTCAGTGTTACGGAAAACGCCCGTTGGTTCAAGGGGTGGCGTGTTTTCATCGTGGGAATGTGAGCCAAACGCAAATAAGTAAGACAAAAAAAGAGATTGCAAACCTTTGGTTACACTTTGCGAAACGCTGTTGCGATTGACCGCTGGTGGCGTTTGGCTTCAGGTTGCTAAAGTGGTGATCCCAGAGGTATTGATAGGTGAAGTCAACTTCGGGTTGAGCACATGAATTACACCAGCCTGCGCAGATGCGCAGGTTTTTTTTTGCCGGTCATCAATCTGTAACAGTAACCGACAATTTACACACCTCGTTGCATTTCCCTTCATTCCTTTGCGTTTTCTCACTGGCGAAGAGTCGTCGTGCAGACCACAATCAAGATCCCAGAGGTATTGATTGGTGAGATTATTCGGTACGCTCTTCGTACCCTGTCTCTTGCACCAACCTGCGCGGATGCGCAGGTTTTTTTTCGCACCTAATTTACTGTCGCTCGCGTTCTTTATCTCGTGTAATCTCCCTCCATTCGCTTTTACTGAATCAGAGCAAAGGGAGTTGGAATGCTTTTTAGCTTTTTTCGAAATTTGTGCCGTGTTTTGTATCGCGTTCGCGTTACGGGTGACACCCAGGCACTGAAGGGCGAGCGCGTTCTAATCACGCCTAATCACGTCTCTTTTATTGATGGCATACTGCTGGCATTGTTTTTACCCGTACGTCCGGTATTTGCCGTTTACACCTCAATAAGCCAACAGTGGTATATGCGTTGGCTGAAATCATTTATCGACTTTGTTCCTCTCGACCCGACGCAACCTATGGCGATTAAACATCTGGTACGTCTGGTGGAACAGGGCCGACCAGTGGTGATTTTCCCTGAAGGACGAATCACCACCACAGGCTCGCTGATGAAAATCTACGATGGTGCGGGTTTTGTCGCGGCGAAGTCTGGTGCAACGGTTATTCCTGTGCGTATTGAAGGGGCGGAACTTACGCACTTCAGCCGCCTGAAAGGCCTGGTTAAACGTCGCTTGTTCCCGCAAATTACTCTGCATATTTTGCCACCAACGCAGGTAGAGATGCCGGATGCGCCGCGTGCCCGTGACCGTCGCAAAATCGCTGGCGAAATGCTGCATCAAATAATGATGGAAGCGCGTATGGCGGTGCGCCCGCGTGAAACGCTGTACGAATCTTTACTGAGTGCAATGTACCGCTTCGGAGCCGGGAAGAAATGTGTCGAAGACGTCAACTTTACCCCAGACTCCTATCGCAAATTGCTTACGAAAACGCTGTTTGTTGGACGCATCCTTGAAAAATACAGTGTTGAAGGCGAACACATCGGCTTAATGCTGCCCAATGCAGGCATCAGTGCGGCAGTGATTTTTGGGGCCATCGCCCGTCGCCGCATTCCCGCAATGATGAACTACACCGCCGGGGTAAAAGGGCTGACCAGTGCTATTACGGCGGCTGAAATCAAAACCATCTTCACTTCCCGCCAGTTTCTCGATAAAGGCAAACTCTGGCATCTGCCGGAGCAACTTACTCAGGTGCGCTGGGTCTATCTGGAAGATTTAAAAGCAGATGTCACCACTGCCGACAAAGTGTGGATCTTCGCTCATTTGCTGATGCCGCGTCTGGCACAGGTAAAACAGCAGCCGGAAGAAGAGGCGCTGATCCTTTTTACCTCCGGTTCTGAAGGCCATCCGAAAGGCGTCGTCCATAGCCATAAAAGCATTCTGGCGAACGTCGAGCAGATTAAAACGATTGCCGACTTCACCACCAACGATCGCTTTATGTCGGCGTTACCGCTGTTTCACTCCTTTGGGCTGACGGTAGGCCTGTTTACGCCACTGCTCACAGGTGCAGAAGTGTTCCTTTATCCAAGCCCGCTGCATTACCGTATTGTGCCGGAGTTGGTGTATGACCGCAGTTGCACCGTGTTGTTCGGTACCTCCACTTTCCTCGGTCACTACGCGCGTTTCGCCAACCCGTATGACTTCTACCGTCTACGCTATGTGGTGGCAGGCGCAGAAAAACTACAAGAAAGTACCAAACAGCTTTGGCAGGATAAATTTGGCCTGCGGATCCTTGAAGGCTACGGTGTGACCGAGTGCGCGCCTGTCGTTTCCATCAACGTACCGATGGCGGCGAAACCCGGTACGGTAGGGCGTATTCTACCAGGAATGGATGCGCGCCTGTTGTCGGTTCCTGGTATCGAAGAGGGCGGACGCCTGCAACTGAAAGGGCCGAACATAATGAACGGCTATCTGCGGGTGGAGAAGCCAGGTGTACTGGAAGTGCCCACCGCCGAGAATGTTCGCGGCGAAATGGAGCGCGGCTGGTATGACACTGGCGATATTGTGCGTTTCGACGAGCAGGGCTTTGTGCAGATTCAGGGCCGCGCAAAACGCTTTGCCAAAATTGCAGGCGAAATGGTATCGCTGGAAATGGTGGAACAACTGGCACTTGGTGTTTCGCCAGATAAAGTCCATGCCACTGCGATTAAGAGCGATGCCAGCAAAGGCGAGGCGCTGGTGCTTTTCACCACAGATAACGAACTGACGCGCGATAAGTTGCAACAGTATGCCCGCGAGCACGGCGTGCCGGAGCTTGCTGTACCGCGCGATATTCGCTATCTGAAACAGATGCCATTACTTGGCAGCGGCAAACCTGACTTTGTCACGTTGAAAAGCTGGGTAGACGAAGCGGAACAACACGATGAGTGAGTCAGTGCACACTAACACTTCGTTGTGGTCGAAGGGGATGAAAGCGGTTATCGTGGCGCAGTTTCTCTCTGCGTTTGGCGATAATGCACTACTGTTTGCCACTCTAGCGCTACTGAAAGCGCAGTTCTATCCGGAGTGGAGCCAGCCCATCCTGCAAATGGTGTTTGTAGGTGCTTACATTCTTTTTGCGCCGTTTGTCGGGCAGGTGGCGGATAGCTTCGCCAAAGGCCGGGTGATGATGTTTGCCAACGGCCTGAAGCTGCTGGGCGCAGCCAGTATCTGCTTTGGTATCAATCCGTTTCTCGGCTATACGCTGGTGGGTGTTGGTGCTGCAGCCTATTCACCGGCGAAATACGGTATTCTCGGCGAATTAACCACGGGTAGTAAGTTAGTGAAAGCTAACGGTTTAATGGAAGCTTCTACCATAGCGGCGATTTTGCTCGGTTCCGTAGCCGGTGGTGTACTGGCTGACTGGCATGTCCTGGTCGCCCTGGCCGCATGCGCACTGGCCTACGGTGGTGCGGTCGTTGCCAATATCTACATTCCCAAACTGGCGGCGGCGCGTCCGGGGCAGTCCTGGAATCTCATCAACATGACCCGCAGTTTCCTGAATGCCTGCACCTCGCTATGGCGCAATGGTGAAACGCGTTTTTCGCTGGTGGGCACCAGTTTATTCTGGGGAGCAGGTGTCACGCTGCGTTTCCTGTTGGTGCTGTGGGTACCGGTGGCGCTGGGCATTACCGATAACGCTACGCCGACCTATCTCAACGCGATGGTAGCGATTGGTATCGTGGTTGGCGCTGGTGCGGCAGCGAAGTTAGTTACGCTGGAAACCGTGTCACGCTGTATGCCAGCCGGGATTTTGATTGGCGTGGTGGTACTGATTTTCTCCCTGCAACACGAGCTGCTGCCAGCCTATGCCTTGTTGATGCTGATTGGCGTGCTGGGGGGCTTTTTTGTCGTTCCGCTCAATGCGTTGCTACAGGAACGGGGTAAAAAAAGCGTCGGGGCGGGGAATGCAATTGCAGTACAAAACCTTGGCGAAAACAGCGCCATGTTGTTGATGCTGGGCATTTACTCGCTGGCGGTAATGGTAGGCATCCCGGTCGTGCCCATTGGCATTGGCTTCGGTGCGCTGTTTGCGCTGGCAATAACGGCGCTGTGGATCTGGCAGCGCCGTCATTAATATTTAACGCCGGTTTTAATCGGCGTTAATCTTATGGTGCCGGATAAGTATAAACCTGATGTACCGCTTCAATTTCAGCTAATACGTCTTCGCTTAACTCCAGATGCAAACTTTCGACGTTAGTTTTCAGCTGCTCCATCGTGGTTGCGCCCAGCAGAGTGCTGGCAACAAACGGTTGACGGCGTACAAAAGCGAGCGCCATCTGTGCAGGATCCAGGCCATGACGTCTGGCTATATCAACATACGCCGCGACGGCTTTTTGCGTTTGCTCACCGCTATAGCGTGTGAAGCGACTAAAGAGCGTATTACGTGCGCCAGCGGGTTTTGCACCGTTGAGATATTTCCCGGTCAGCGTGCCGAAACCCAGGCACGAATAGGCCAGCAGTTCGACCCCTTCATACTGGCTGACTTCTGCCAGACCTACTTCAAAACTGCGGTTTAACAGACTGTAAGGGTTCTGAATGGTGACAATACGCGGCAGATCGTGTTTGTCTGCCAGATGCAGGTAGCGCATTACGCCAAATGCAGTTTCGTTCGACACGCCGATATAACGAATTTTTCCCGCGCGTTGGTACTCTGCCAGTGCGTCCAGCGTATCCAGCAGCGAAACTGCAGGCGCAGAATCCGTCCAGCTATAACCGAGTTTGCCAAAGCAGTTGGTTGGGCGCTGCGGCCAGTGCACCTGATAAAGATCGAGGTAATCAGTCTGCAGACGCTTGAGGCTGTCATGCAACGCTTCGCGGATATTCTTCCGATCCAGCGCCTGATCCGGGCGGATGCCCTTGTCATTATTGCGCGACGGTCCGCTCACTTTGGAGGCGATAATTAACTTTTCGCGGCTGCCATGTTTCGCCAGCCAGTTGCCGACGTAGGTTTCGGTTAACCCTTGCGTTTCGGGGCGCGGAGGTACTGGGTACATTTCGGCAACGTCGATAAGGTTAATGCCCTGAGCGACGGCATAGTCGAGTTGTGCGTGGGCGTCGGCTTCGCTGTTCTGTTCACCAAACGTCATCGTGCCAAGCCCCAGCGTGCTGACTTCCAGCGAACTGTGGGGTATACGGTGATATTGCATAGCCGTTTCCTTTTTATAATCACGACATAAGGAATATAAAAATGGCAGAGGGAAGGGAAAAGGGAAAGAGAAAAATCTTAAGGCCAGCCGGATGCTGACCTTATTTGTTAACGTTCAATAATTTGCGAAACATCATCACGGTTAATTTGCATCGCGTTACCTTGCTGATCGTGATAACTCACCAGCCCGGTATCATCATCAATTTCAGGTTTTCCATCGGTCAAAATCATACGGCCATCTTTGGTCGCCATGACGTAATCACTGGAACACCCGGAAACAGCAAACGCCAGTCCGACTGCAGAAATTATTACTGCCCATTTTTTCATCCGGTTATCCTCATTTGGCCCACCCATGATAATAGTCTGTTTATAAACCGACGTTATATATCTTGAAAGCAGGAAAATCTTAAACTGTGAGGGTAACAGGAGCGAGTACGCCCTCCCGCAGGAGAGCGTACGGAGTATCAGAGCGGGTTCTTTTTGTTGCGAATCAGGTTGAGGCTTTCAACCGCAATAGAGAAGAACATCGCGAAGTAGATGTAACCTTTCGGTACGTGGATGTCGAAACTTTCCAGAATCAAGGTAAAGCCCACCAGAATCAGGAAAGAGAGCGCCAGCATTTTTACCGAAGGATGGCGTTCGACAAAATCACCAATCGAGCGTGCGGCGAACATCATCACGCCTACGGCAATCACCACGGCGGCCATCATAATAAACAGGTGATCTGACAGACCCACAGCGGTAATCACCGAGTCGAGGCTGAAGATAATATCCAGCAGCATAATCTGCACGATAGCGCCGAGGAATGATGAAACGCGTGTTTTCAGCCCTTCTTCTTCACCTTCAATGGATTCGTGGATTTCCTTGCTGGCTTTCCAGATAAGGAACAAGCCACCCAGAAGCAGAATCAAATCACGGGCGGAAATTTCCTGGCTGAATATTGTAAAAAGCGGATTTGTCAGGCGCGTAACCCAGGCGATGGATGCCAGCAGCGCCAGACGCATAACCATGGCTCCCGCCAACCCCAGACGGCGCGCATGAGCACGTTGTGCTGTGGGGAGCTTTGCCACCACCAGAGAAAGGAAAATAATATTGTCGATCCCAAGAACGATCTCCAGCAGCGTCAGCGTACCGAGCGCAAGCCAGGCGTTAGGATCGGTTATCCATGCAAATAACATCTAAAAAGCCCTGCCAAAAAAATGAAGCGGTAATTATATGCCCGGAAAGCGGCAGGTCAAAGCGATGGCTACTGGATCAGAAAATGACGGGCCAGTAGCGCACTGGTGAAATTCTTCTTCAAATAAAAGCCGCGCGGCAGCGTCAGAATCCGTTCGCCCCGGACACCAATGGCTTCGGTAAGCGCTTTCGCATTCGCTGCTTTCGGTCGTATCTGTAAATATTCCCCGTGACGAGCGGTGATCCGCTCAACCTGACCGAGAACAATCATATCCATTAATTCTTCCCAGTCTTCGCGCAGTTGCCGGTCTTCCTCTTCATTCGGGCTCCACAGTAACGGTGATCCTACGCGACGCTGCGCCAGCGGGATGCTGCGCTCGCCTTCAACCGGTATCCACAGTACGCGTTTGAGCTTGTGGCGCACGTGGCTGGTTTCCCAGGTCACCCCGCTATTACCCGTTAACGGGGCAACACAAACGAATGTTGTTTCCAGCGGACGACCAAGACTATCCACAGGGATAGTTTTAAGTTCCACGCCCAGAGCAGCAAAATCTTGCTCAGGTTTACTCCCTGCGCTGGCACCTAGCCAGATCTCCAGTAACACGCCAATCCAGCCCTTATCGCGTTTTAAATTCTCCGGCGTCACCAGCCCAGCAAGTGCCGCCAGTTCTCCCAATGTATAACCAGAAAGTTGTTGTGCTTGCGCTAACAATTGTTCTTCAGTTTCGGGAGGAGAGAGCAGTGGGCGAGGTTGGGACATGTCACGATACCTTGGTTAAAAAACAAACAGCAATTATGTGCCGAATATTCGCAGTGTAACTTTTTCCACAGGCGTTGTTCAATTCTCTGATTTATATTGCTTTTTAGGTTGCCGGTAATCGAGTTGCGCAACACTGCAATGGGTTTTCCAAATCTGGTCACTGAAAATAAACAGGATCTTACACCATGTTATCCACAGAAAGCTGGGATAACTGTGAAAAACCTCCACTACTGTTTCCATTTACAGCCTTGACGTGCGACGAAACTCCAGTTTTTAGTGGTTCAGTGCTTAACTTAGTGGCACATTCTGTGGATAAATACGGCATTGGTTGATCTTTCGCCAACCCGTAAATGAGAGGTGTGACCTGGGTCACGAATTACTCTTTTTTATTACTAAAATTACATGTAATGCATTGACTGATAATGAATATTTTAAAATGTCCATATCGGGCTTATTCAGAATGCTCCGGGTTTTCCCGTAGTAATTCCGTAGTTCTTCACAACTCTATCCACAGAAAAGGTGAATAAAAACGGCTATCCACCCCTTCCTCTGTTTATAACTCTGCACATAACTGTGAGTTATTCAATTGTTATTAGTGTGTAATGCCCTGCAGAGAGTGGTTTACCGTCTTCCTGGAGTATGAAACAATCATTCGTATATAAAGCTTTATTTTGAGGTAGTCCGGTGATTGATGACGATGGCTACCGCCCAAACGTAGGTATCGTGATTTGTAATCGCCAGGGGCAGGTAATGTGGGCCCGGCGATTTGGTCAGCACTCCTGGCAATTTCCGCAAGGCGGAATCAACCCCGGAGAATCCGCAGAGCAGGCGATGTACCGTGAATTGTTTGAAGAAGTAGGATTAAGCCGTAAAGACGTTCGAATCCTTGCTTCAACGCGTAACTGGTTGCGCTACAAATTACCGAAACGTTTGGTGCGTTGGGACACGAAGCCGGTTTGTATCGGCCAAAAACAAAAATGGTTTCTCTTGCAGCTGGTGAGCGGCGATGCAGAAATCAATATGCAAACCAGCAGTACACCAGAGTTTGACGGCTGGCGATGGGTAAGTTACTGGTATCCGGTCAGACAGGTGGTGTCATTTAAACGTGATGTCTACCGTAGAGTAATGAAAGAGTTCGCGAGTGTGGTGATGTCACTGCAGGAAAATACGCCAAAACCACAAAACGCATCTGCTTATCGACGTAAAAGAGGTTAAGTCACGCCAATTATGCTCACTCGCCTGCGCGAAATAGTCGAAAAGGTAGCCAGCGCACCACGCCTGAATGAGGCGTTAAATATTCTGGTTACCGACATCTGTCTTGCGATGGATACCGAGGTCTGTTCGGTTTACCTTGCCGATCATGATCGACGTTGTTACTACCTGATGGCGACCCGGGGGCTGAAAAAACCACGCGGTCGCACTGTAACGCTCGCGTTTGATGAAGGGATCGTCGGCCTGGTTGGCAGGCTGGCGGAACCGATAAACCTTGCAGATGCGCAAAAGCACCCCAGCTTCAAATACGTCCCCTCCGTAAAAGAAGAACGTTTCCGCGCATTTTTAGGCGTACCAATTATTCAACGTCGCCAGTTGCTTGGTGTACTGGTGGTACAGCAACGAGAGTTGCGCCAGTATGACGAAAGTGAAGAATCCTTCCTGGTGACGCTTGCCACCCAGATGGCAGCTATTCTTTCTCAGTCGCAGTTGACTGCCTTGTTTGGACAATATCGCCAGACGCGAATCCGCGCATTACCGGCAGCACCTGGTGTGGCGATTGCCGAAGGCTGGCAGGATGCCACGTTACCTTTAATGGAACAGGTGTATCAGGCATCAACGCTGGATCCAGCTCTGGAACGCGAACGACTGACCGGGGCGCTGGAAGAAGCGGCAAACGAGTTTCGCCGCTACAGCAAACGCTTTGCCGCCGGTGCACAAAAAGAAACGGCGGCTATTTTCGATCTTTACTCGCACCTGCTTTCGGACACCCGGCTGCGTCGCGAATTGTTTGCCGAGGTTGATAAAGGCTCGGTGGCAGAGTGGGCGGTAAAAACGGTCATTGAAAAATTTGCCGAACAGTTTGCCGCGCTAAGCGATAACTATCTCAAAGAGCGGGCTGGCGATTTACGTGCGCTGGGCCAGCGATTGCTGTTTCATCTTGATGACGCTAATCAAGGGCCGAACGCCTGGCCGGAACGTTTCATTCTGGTGGCAGATGAACTGTCAGCGACAACGCTTGCTGAGCTGCCCCAGGATCGCTTAGTCGGTGTTGTCGTGCGCGATGGCGCTGCCAACTCCCATGCTGCGATCATGGTACGTGCGCTGGGGATACCTACCGTGATGGGCGCGGATATTCAGCCTTCGGTACTGCATCGTCGGACGCTGATCGTCGATGGTTATCGCGGTGAATTGCTGGTCGATCCGGAGCCGGTACTGCTGCAAGAATATCAGCGGCTAATTAGTGAAGAGATCGAGCTTAGCCGTCTGGCGGAAGATGACGTCAATTTACCCGCCCAGTTAAAAAGCGGCGAACGCATTAAAGTCATGCTCAATGCCGGTTTAAGCCCGGAACATGAAGAAAAACTGGGCAGCCGTATTGATGGCATAGGACTTTATCGCACTGAAATCCCATTCATGCTGCAAAGTGGTTTTCCGTCGGAAGAAGAACAGGTGGCGCAGTATCAGGGGATGCTGCAAATGTTCAATGATAAACCCGTCACCTTGCGTACGCTGGATGTCGGAGCAGATAAGCAGCTGCCTTACATGCCGATCAGCGAAGAGAATCCATGCCTGGGTTGGCGTGGGATTCGCATTACGCTCGATCAGCCGGAGATCTTCTTGATCCAGGTGCGGGCGATGCTGCGTGCTAATGCCGCTACGGGCAACCTGAATATTCTGTTGCCGATGGTCACAAGCCTCGATGAAGTTGACGAAGCACGCCGCCTGATTGAACGTGCCGGACGTGAAGTCGAGGAGATGATCGGTTACGAAATTCCCAAACCACGTATCGGCATCATGCTGGAAGTGCCGTCAATGGTATTTATGCTGCCGCATCTGGCAAAGCGGGTCGATTTCATCTCTGTTGGCACCAACGATCTGACGCAATACATCCTGGCTGTTGATCGCAACAATACCCGGGTGGCGAACATTTATGACAGTCTTCATCCTGCAATGTTACGAGCTCTGGCGATGATCGCCCGGGAAGCGGAAATACATGGAATCGATCTCCGTTTGTGCGGTGAAATGGCGGGCGATCCCATGTGCGTGGCAATCCTCATTGGGCTTGGGTATCGCCATCTGTCTATGAACGGACGTTCTGTAGCGCGCGTAAAATACCTGCTGCGGCGCATTGATTTTGCTGAAGCAGAAAATCTTGCGCAGCGTAGTCTGGAAGCGCAACTGGCGACCGAAGTTCGCCATCAGGTTGCAGCCTTTATGGAGCGTCGCGGCATGGGCGGGCTGATTCGCGGAGGGTTATAGCGCGGATCATATACATATCTTTTAACGGTATCCGGCAACCAGCCTGGTCCCCTTGTGCTATTATTCGCACCTTTGGAGCGCCTGAAACCTGCGGCGCGCATTTCAATCGCTGTTCTCTTTCAGCGAAATAACAAGAACTTGTGGTGACAGATGACCAGTAGCTATCTGCATTTTCCGGAGTTTGATCCGGTCATTTTCTCAATAGGACCCGTAGCGCTTCACTGGTACGGCCTGATGTATCTGGTGGGTTTCATTTTTGCAATGTGGCTGGCAACACGTCGGGCGAATCGTCCGGGCAGCGGCTGGACCAAAAATGAAGTTGAAAACTTACTCTATGCGGGCTTCCTCGGCGTCTTCCTCGGTGGACGTATTGGTTATGTTCTGTTCTACAATTTCCCGCAGTTTATGGCCGATCCGCTGTATCTGTTCCGTGTCTGGGACGGCGGCATGTCCTTCCACGGCGGCCTGATTGGCGTTATCGTGGTGATGATTATCTTCGCCCGCCGTACTAAACGTTCCTTCTTCCAGGTTTCTGATTTTATCGCCCCACTCATTCCGTTTGGTCTTGGTGCCGGGCGTCTGGGCAACTTTATTAACGGTGAATTGTGGGGCCGCGTTGACCCAAACTTCCCGTTTGCCATGCTGTTCCCTGGCTCCCGTACAGAAGATATTTTGCTGCTGCAAACCAACCCGCAGTGGCAATCCATTTTCGACACTTACGGTGTGCTGCCGCGCCACCCATCACAGCTTTACGAGCTGCTGCTGGAAGGTGTGGTGCTGTTTATTATCCTCAACCTGTATATTCGTAAACCGCGCCCAATGGGAGCTGTCTCAGGTTTGTTCCTGATTGGTTACGGCGCGTTTCGCATCATTGTTGAGTTTTTCCGCCAGCCCGACGCGCAGTTTACCGGTGCCTGGGTGCAGTACATTAGCATGGGGCAAATTCTTTCCATCCCGATGATTGTCGCGGGTGTGATCATGATGGTCTGGGCATATCGTCGCAGCCCACAGCAACACGTTTCCTGAGGAACCATGAAACAGTATTTAGAACTGATGCAAAAAGTGCTCGACGAAGGCACACAGAAAAACGACCGTACCGGAACCGGAACGCTTTCCATTTTTGGTCATCAGATGCGTTTTAACCTGCAGGATGGATTCCCGCTGGTGACAACCAAACGTTGCCACCTGCGTTCCATCATCCACGAACTGCTGTGGTTCCTGCAGGGCGACACTAACATTGCTTATCTACACGAAAACAATGTCACCATCTGGGACGAATGGGCCGATGAAAACGGCGACCTCGGGCCAGTGTATGGTAAACAGTGGCGCGCCTGGCCAACGCCAGATGGTCGTCATATTGACCAGATCACTACGGTACTGAACCAGCTGAAAAACGACCCGGATTCGCGCCGCATTATTGTTTCAGCGTGGAACGTAGGCGAACTGGATAAAATGGCGCTGGCACCGTGCCATGCATTCTTCCAGTTCTATGTGGCAGACGGCAAACTCTCTTGCCAGCTTTATCAGCGCTCCTGTGACGTCTTCCTCGGCCTGCCGTTCAACATTGCCAGCTACGCGTTACTGGTGCATATGATGGCGCAGCAGTGCGATCTGGAAGTGGGTGATTTTGTCTGGACCGGTGGCGACACGCACCTGTACAGCAACCATATGGATCAAACTCATCTGCAATTAAGCCGCGAACCGCGTCCGCTGCCGAAGTTGATTATCAAACGTAAACCCGAATCCATCTTCGACTACCGTTTCGAAGACTTTGAGATTGAAGGCTACGATCCACATCCGGGCATTAAAGCGCCGGTGGCTATCTAATTACGAAACATCCTGCCAGAGCCGACGCCAGTGTGCGTCGGTTTTTTTTACCCTCCGTTAAATTCTTCGAGACGCCTTCCCGAAATTTTGCAATGTCCTGCAACGGCGTAAATAGTCCGGAAGATGCGCCGAAGAAATAGAAACTGGCCCTCGTCTTTTTTTCTCCTCGCTCCATACTGCCGGCATGAAAACACAACGTGGTTATACGCTGATTGAAACGCTGGTCGCGATGCTGATTCTGGTCATGCTAAGCGCAAGTGGGCTCTATGGCTGGCAATATTGGCAGCAGTCGCAACGGCTTTGGCAAACCGCCAGCCAGGCGCGGGACTATTTGCTCTATTTACGTGAAGATGCCAACTGGCATAACCGCGACCACAGTATCAGTGTTATCAGGGAGGGGACGTTATGGTGCCTTGTGAGTTCCGCTGCTGGGGCCAATACCTGTCATGGCAGTTCACCATTGGTCTTTGTGCCACGCTGGCCCGAAGTCGAAATGAGCGATCTGACACCTTCGCTTGCTTTCTTTGGCCTGCGCAATACCGCATGGGCCGGGCATATTCGCTTCAAAAACTCAACGGGCGAGTGGTGGCTGGTGGTTTCGCCGTGGGGAAGACTCCGGCTTTGTCAGCAAGGAGAAACAGAAGGATGCCTGTAAAAGAGCAAGGTTTTTCTCTGCTGGAAGTGTTGATTGCTATGGCGATCAGTAGCGTATTGTTGCTGGGGGCTGCACGCTTTCTGCCTGCGTTACAGCGTGAAAGTTTAACGAGCACCCGTAAGCTGGCGCTGGAAGATGAAATCTGGCTGCGGGTATTTACCGTCGCGAAGCATCTCCAGAGGGCGGGTTATTGTCATGGCAGCTGTACCGGCGAAGGGCTGGAAATTGTCGGACAGGGTGACTGTGTCATTGTGCAGTGGGATGCGAACAGTAACGGTATCTGGGATCGCGAACCGGTAAAAGAGTCCGACCAGATTGGATTTCGTCTGAAGGAGCATGTGCTGGAAACGCTACGCGGTGCGACATCCTGTGAAGGTAAGGGCTGGGATAAAGTGACTAATCCGGATGCCATCATTATCGACACTTTTCAGGTCGTACGTCAGGATGTCAGCGGCTTCTCGCCGGTGTTGACGGTTAATATGCGTGCTGCCAGTAAGTCTGAACCGCAAACCGTGGTGAATGCCAGCTATAGCGTGACAGGATTCAACCTGTGAACCGCGAAAAGGGGGGCTCGTCACTGGCTCTGGTCCTGATGCTGCTGATTTTGGGTAGCTTGCTATTACAAGGAATGAGTCAGCAGGATCGCAGTTTTGCCTCTCGCGTGAGCATGGAAAGTCAGTCATTGCGCCGCCAGGCCATCGTTCAGTCGACGCTGGAGTGGGGAAAAATGCACTCCTGGCAGACACAGCCCGCAGTTCAGTGCTTACTGTACGCTGCCACCGGTGCCCGGGTTTGTCTGCGTTTATTGGCAGATAATGAGGCTTTATTGATTGCCGGTTATGAAGGCGTTTCGTTGTGGCGAACAGGCGAAGTCATCGATGGAAACATTGTTTTTTCGCCACGCGGCTGGAGCGATTTTTGTCCGCTGAAAGAGAGGGCGTTATGTCAGCTTCCCTGAAGAATCAACAAGGCTTTAGTCTGCCGGAGGTAATGTTGGCGATGGTGTTGATGGTGATGATTGTCACTGCGTTATCGGGTTTCCAGCGAACATTAATGAACAGTCTTGCCAGCAGAAACCAGTACCAACAGCTCTGGCGGCATGGCTGGCAGCAAACGCAACTGCGTGCGATTTCGCCACCTGCCAACTGGCAGGTCAACCGAATGCAGACATCGCAGGCGGGATGTGTCAGCATCAACGTTACGCTAGTTTCACCCGGGGGCAGAGAAGGCGAGATGACCCGCCTGCATTGCCCGAATCGTCAGTAGTCAGGAGCCGCTATGTTAAGGGTCTACCATTCCAATCGTCTGGACGTGCTGGAAGCGTTGATGGAGTTTATTGTCGAACGCGAACGGCTGGACGATCCTTTCGAACCAGAGATGATTCTGGTGCAAAGTACCGGTATGGCGCAGTGGCTGCAAATGACCCTGTCGCAAAAGTTTGGTATTGCGGCAAACATTGATTTTCCGCTGCCAGCGAGCTTTATCTGGGATATGTTCGTCCGGGTGTTACCGGAAATCCCCAAAGAGAGCGCCTTTAACAAACAGAGCATGAGCTGGAAACTGATGACTCTGCTGCCGCAACTGTTGGAGCGCGAAGACTTTACCCTGTTGCGGCATTATCTGACTGACGATAGTGACAAGCGAAAACTGTTCCAGCTTTCTTCAAAAGCGGCGGACCTGTTTGACCAGTATCTGGTCTATCGTCTGGACTGGCTGGCACAGTGGGAAACAGGACATCTGGTAGAAGGGTTGGGAGAAGCACAGGCCTGGCAAGCGCCGTTGTGGAAGGCGTTGGTGGAATATACCGACGAACTCGGGCAACCGCGCTGGCACCGCGCCAATCTCTATCAGCGCTTTATCGAAACGCTGGAGTCCGCGACGACCTGCCCGCCGGGGCTACCTTCGCGCGTCTTTATATGCGGTATTTCCGCGTTACCGCCTGTTTATCTCCAGGCGCTACAGGCGCTGGGTAAACATATTGAAATCCATCTCCTGTTTACCAACCCCTGCCGTTATTACTGGGGCGACATTAAAGATCCTGCTTATCTGGCGAAACTGCTGACTCGCCAGCGCCGACACAGTTTTGAAGATCGCGAATTACCGTTATTTCGCGACAGCGAAAATGCCGGACAGCTCTTTAACAGCGATGGTGAACAGGATGTCGGTAACCCGCTGCTGGCCTCATGGGGCAAGCTTGGGCGCGACTACATTTATCTTCTTTCTGACCTGGAGGGCAGCCAGGAGCTGGACGCTTTTGTCGATGTGACGCCAGACAACCTGCTGCATAACATTCAGTCTGACATTCTGGAACTGGAAAACCGCGCCGTTGCGGGTGTGAACATCGAAGAGTTTTCCCGTAGCGATAACAAACGCCCGCTTGATCCACTGGATAGCAGTATCACCTTCCACGTTTGCCATAGCCCGCAGCGTGAAGTTGAAGTTTTACACGATCGCTTGCTGGCGATGCTGGAGGAAGACCCGACACTTACTCCGCGCGACATCATCGTGATGGTGGCCGACATCGACAGCTACAGTCCGTTTATTCAGGCAGTGTTTGGTAGCGCACCTGCGGATCGTTACCTGCCTTACGCCATTTCCGACCGTCGTGCGCGGCAGTCACATCCGGTACTGGAAGCGTTTATCAGCCTGTTATCACTGCCTGACAGTCGCTTTGTGTCAGAGGATGTGCTGGCGCTGCTGGATGTGCCGGTGCTGGCGGCGCGGTTTGACATCACCGAAGAAGGGCTGCGTTATTTACGTCAGTGGGTCAACGAATCTGGCATTCGTTGGGGGATAGATGACGACAACGTTCGCGAGCTGGAACTCCCCGCCACCGGACAACACACCTGGCGATTTGGCCTGACGCGTATGTTACTAGGCTACGCGATGGAGAGCGCGCAGGGCGAGTGGCAATCGGTTCTACCTTATGATGAATCGAGCGGCTTAATTGCAGAACTGGTGGGGCATCTGGCTTCACTGCTAATGCAGCTAAACATCTGGCGTCGCGGGCTGGCGCAGGAGCGTCCGCTGGAAGAGTGGTTGCCGGTTTGTCGCGATATGCTCAACGCCTTCTTCCTGCCGGATGCGGAAACCGAAGCGGCGATGACGCTGATCGAACAACAATGGCAGGCGATTATCGCCGAAGGTTTAGGTGCGCAGTATGGCGACGCGGTGCCGCTGTCACTATTGCGTGATGAACTGGCACAGCGCCTGGATCAGGAACGTATCAGCCAGCGTTTTCTCGCCGGACCGGTTAACATTTGTACTCTGATGCCAATGCGTTCCATCCCATTCAAAGTGGTTTGCCTGCTGGGAATGAACGACGGCGTTTATCCACGCCAGCTTGCGCCATTGGGCTTTGACCTGATGAGCCAGAAACCGAAGCGTGGCGACCGTAGCCGTCGCGATGACGACCGCTATCTGTTCCTGGAAGCGTTAATTTCCGCGCAGCAAAAACTCTATATCAGCTATATCGGGCGTTCTATTCAGGATAACAGTGAACGTTTCCCGTCGGTACTGGTGCAGGAACTGATCGACTACATCGGGCAAAGCCATTATCTACCGGGCGATGAAGCGCTCAACTGTGATGAAAGCGAGGCAAGGGTAAAAGCACATCTTACTTGCCTCCATACCCGAATGCCGTTTGATCCACAAAACTACCAGCCAGGCGAACGACAAAGCTATGCTCGTGAATGGCTACCCGCGGCCAGCCAGGCTGGTAAAGCACATTCTGAATTTGTTCAGCAGCTGCCGTTTACCTTACCGGAAACCGTGCCGCTGGAAACGCTACAACGATTCTGGGCACATCCGGTGCGGGCATTTTTCCAGATGCGTTTGCAGGTGAACTTCCGTACCGAAGACAGCGAAATCCCCGACACCGAGCCATTTATTCTGGAAGGACTTAGCCGTTATCAAATCAATCAGCAGTTATTGAATGCACTGGTTGAGCAGGATGATGCCGAACGCTTGTTCCGCCGCTTCCGGGCGGCAGGGGATTTACCGTATGGCGCTTTTGGTGAAATTTTCTGGGAAACACAGTGCCAGGAGATGCAGCAGCTTGCCGACAGAGTCATTGCCTGTCGCCAGCCGGGGCAGAGTATGGAAATTGACCTCGCCTGCAACGGTGTGCAGATAACTGGCTGGTTGCCGCAGGTGCAGTCGGATGGCCTGTTGCGCTGGCGTCCCTCTTTATTAAGTGTGGCGCAGGGAATGCAACTTTGGCTGGAACACCTTGTCTACTGTGCCAGCGGTGGTAATGGTGAAAGTCGCCTTTTTCTACGCAAAGACGGCGAGTGGCGTTTTCCGCCGCTTGCAGCCGAACAGGCTTTACATTACCTCTCACAGCTGATTGAAGGGTATCGTGAAGGAATGTCCGCGCCATTGCTGGTGTTACCTGAAAGTGGCGGCGCGTGGCTAAAAACCTGTTATGACGCGCAAAACGATGCCATGCTGGATGACGATTCCACGTTGCAAAAAGCCCGAACGAAATTCCTTCAGGCTTACGAAGGCAACATGATGGTGCGTGGCGAAGGTGATGATATCTGGTATCAACGGCTCTGGCGGCAATTAACACCAGAGACAATGGAGGCCATCGTTGAACAGTCGCAACGTTTCCTGTTACCGCTGTTTCGCTTTAATCAGTCATGAGTGCTGTATAAAAATTGCGCAATATATCTGCTTGCTTTATGATGCGCACCAGTCACGGACTGATGGATATATAGACATAGGCTGACTCGTGCAGCACAAGATTAAATTCTGGCAGATGATTTGCGTTAACCTGTTGAATCTGGCCAGAAAATAAAGTTGATTATGAGGTCCGTGAATGCCCCGCAGCATCTGGTTCAAAGCATTATTGTTGTTTGTTGCCCTTTGGGCACCCTTAAGTCAGGCAGAAACGGGATGGCAGCCGATTCAGGAAACCATCCGTAAAAGTGATAAAGATAACCGCCAGTATCAGGCTATACGTCTGGATAACGGTATGGTGGTCTTGCTGGTTTCTGATCCGCAGGCGGTTAAATCGCTCTCGGCGCTGGTGGTGCCCGTTGGGTCGCTGGAAGATCCCGAGGCGTATCAGGGGCTGGCGCATTACCTTGAACACATGAGTCTGATGGGGTCGAAAAAGTACCCGCAGGCTGACAGTCTGGCCGAATATCTCAAAATGCACGGCGGCAGTCACAATGCCAGCACGGCACCGTATCGCACGGCTTTCTATCTGGAAGTTGAGAACGACGCCTTGCCCGGTGCGGTAGACCGCCTGGCGGACGCTATTGCAGAACCCTTGCTCGACAAGAAATACGCCGAACGTGAACGTAATGCAGTGAATGCCGAATTAACCATGGCGCGTACGCGTGACGGGATGCGCATGGCACAGGTCAGCGCAGAAACCATTAACCCGGCACACCCCGGTTCAAAGTTTTCTGGTGGTAACCTCGAAACCTTAAGCGACAAACCAGGTAATCCGGTACAGCAGGCGCTGAAAGATTTCCACGAGAAGTACTATTCCGCCAATCTGATGAAGGCGGTTATTTACAGTAATAAACCGTTGCCGGAGTTGGCAAAAATGGCGGCGGACACCTTTGGTCGCGTGCCGAACAAAGAGAGCAAAAAACCGGAAATCACCGTGCCGGTAGTCACCGACGCGCAAAAGGGCATTATCATTCATTACGTCCCGGCGTTGCCGCGTAAAGTTCTGCGCGTTGAGTTTCGCATCGATAACAATTCAGCGAAGTTCCGTAGTAAAACGGATGAATTGATTACCTATCTGATTGGTAATCGCAGCCCAGGTACACTTTCTGACTGGCTGCAAAAGCAGGGATTAGTTGAGGGTATTAGCGCCAATTCCGATCCTATCGTCAACGGCAACAGCGGCGTATTAGCGATCTCTGCGTCTTTAACCGATAAAGGTCTGGCGAATCGCGATCAGGTTGTGGCGGCCATTTTTAGCTACCTCAATCTGTTACGCGAAAAAGGGATTGATAAACAATACTTCGATGAACTGGCGAATGTGCTGGATATCGACTTCCGTTATCCGTCAATCACCCGTGATATGGATTACGTCGAATGGCTGGCAGATACCATGATTCGCGTTCCTGTTGAGCATACGCTGGATGCAGTCAATATTGCCGATCGGTACGACGCTAAAGCAGTAAAAGAACGCCTGGCGATGATGACGCCGCAGAATGCGCGTATCTGGTATATCAGCCCGAAAGAGCCGCACAACAAAACGGCTTACTTTGTCGATGCGCCGTATCAGGTCGATAAAATTAGCGCACAAACTTTCGCTGACTGGCAGAAAAAAGCCGCCGACATTGCGCTCTCTTTGCCAGAGCTTAACCCCTATATTCCTGACGATTTCTCGCTGATTAAGTCAGAGAAGAAATATGACCATCCAGAGCTGATTGTTGATGAGTCGAATCTGCGTGTGGTGTATGCGCCAAGCCGTTATTTTTCCAGCGAACCCAAAGCTGATGTCAGCCTGATTTTGCGTAATCCAAAAGCCATGGATAGCGCCCGCAATCAGGTGATGTTTGCGCTCAATGATTATCTCGCAGGGCTGGCGCTTGATCAGTTAAGCAACCAGGCGTCGGTTGGTGGCATAAGTTTTTCCACCAATGCTAACAACGGCCTTATGGTTAATGCCAATGGTTACACCCAGCGCCTGCCGCAGCTGTTCCAGGCATTGCTCGAGGGGTACTTTAGCTATACCGCTACGGAAGATCAGCTTGAGCAGGCGAAGTCCTGGTATAACCAGATGATGGATTCTGCAGAAAAGGGCAAAGCGTTCGAGCAGGCGATTATGCCCGCGCAGATGCTCTCGCAAGTACCATACTTCTCGCGAGATGAACGGCGCAAAATTTTGCCCTCCATTACTTTGAAAGAGGTGATGGCCTATCGCGACGCCTTAAAATCAGGGGCTCGACCAGAGTTTATGGTTATCGGCAACATGACCGAGGCCCAGGCAACAACGCTGGCACGCGATGTGCAAAAACAGTTGGGCGCTGATGGTTCGGAGTGGTGTCGTAACAAAGATGTCGTGGTCGATAAAAAACAATCCGTCATCTTTGAAAAAGCCGGTAACAGCACCGACTCCGCACTGGCAGCGGTATTTGTACCGACTGGCTACGATGAATACACCAGTTCAGCGTATAGTTCTCTGTTGGGGCAGATCGTACAGCCGTGGTTCTACAATCAGTTGCGTACCGAAGAACAGTTGGGCTATGCCGTGTTTGCGTTTCCAATGAGCGTGGGGCGTCAGTGGGGCATGGGCTTCCTGTTGCAAAGCAATGATAAACAGCCTTCATTCTTGTGGGAGCGTTACAAGGCGTTTTTCCCGACCGCAGAAGCGAAACTGCGGGCGATGAAGCCAGAAGAGTTTGCGCAAATCCAGCAGGCGGTAATTACCCAGATGCTGCAGGCACCGCAAACGCTCGGCGAAGAAGCATCGAAGTTAAGTAAAGATTTCGATCGCGGCAATATGCGCTTCGATTCGCGTGATAAAATCGTGGCCCAGATAAAACTGCTGACGCCGCAAAAACTTGCTGATTTCTTCCATCAGGCGGTGGTCGAGCCGCAAGGTATGGCTATTCTGTCGCAGATTTCCGGCAGCCAGAACGGGAAAGCCGAATATGTGCATCCTGAAGGCTGGAAAGTGTGGGAGAACGTCAGCGCGTTGCAGCAAACAATGCCCCTGATGAGTGAAAAGAATGAGTGATGTCGCCGAGACACTAGATCCTTTGCGCTTGCCCTTACAGGGCGAGCGCCTGATTGAAGCCTCTGCCGGCACAGGCAAAACCTTTACGATTGCGGCGCTCTATTTGCGCCTGTTACTTGGACTAGGCGGTTCTGCCGCCTTTCCCCGCCCGCTGACCGTTGAAGAACTGCTGGTGGTCACCTTTACCGAGGCTGCCACGGCAGAATTGCGCGGTCGTATCCGTAGCAATATCCACGAGTTGCGCATCGCCTGTCTGCGTGAAACCACCGACAATCCACTGTACGAACGCCTGCTGGAAGAGATCGACGATAAAGCGCAAGCCGCGCAGTGGTTGTTGTTAGCCGAGCGGCAGATGGATGAAGCGGCAGTCTTTACTATTCACGGCTTTTGCCAGCGCATGCTCAACCTGAATGCCTTTGAATCCGGCATGCTGTTTGAGCAGCAGCTGATTGAAGATGAGTCTCTGCTACGCTACCAGGCCTGCGCCGATTTCTGGCGTCGCCACTGCTACCCGCTGCCGCGTGAAATTGCCCAGGTCGTCTTTGAAACCTGGAAAGGGCCGCAGGCGTTACTGCGCGATATTAATCGTTATCTGCAAGGCGAAGCGCCGGTTATCAAAGCGCCGCCGCCCGATGATGAAACGCTGGCTTCCCGCCACGCGCAAATTGTGGCGCGTATTGATACGGTAAAACAGCAGTGGCGCGACGCGGTGGGTGAACTGGATGCGCTGATCGAATCTTCTGGTATTGATCGACGCAAGTTTAACCGTAGCAATCAGGCTAAATGGATCGACAAGATCAGCGCCTGGGCAGAAGAAGAGACCAACAGCTATCAGTTGCCAGAGTCGCTGGAAAAATTCTCTCAGTGTTTCTTAGAAGATCGCACGAAAGCCGGGGGGGAAACCCCGCGACATCCACTGTTTGAGGCGATCGATCAACTGCTTGCAGAACCATTGTCGATCCGCGATCTGGTGATCACTCGCGCATTAGCTGAGATCCGCGAAACAGTAGCGCGTGAAAAACGCCGCCGTGGCGAATTGGGTTTTGATGACATGTTAAGTCGGCTCGATTCCGCGCTGCGTAGTGAAAGCGGCGAGGTATTGGCAGCGGCGATCCGTACGCGATTCCCGGTGGCAATGATCGATGAATTTCAGGATACCGACCCCCAGCAGTACCGAATTTTTCGCCGTATCTGGCACCATCAGCCGGAAACCGCATTGTTGCTGATTGGCGACCCGAAACAGGCCATTTATGCATTCCGGGGTGCGGATATCTTCACTTATATGAAGGCGCGTAGCGAAGTTCACGCCCACTACACCTTAGACACCAACTGGCGTTCCGCACCGGGAATGGTGAACAGCGTTAACAAACTTTTCAGCCAGACTGATGACGCGTTCATGTTTCGTGAAATACCGTTTATTCCTGTGAAATCTGCCGGGAAAAATCAGGCGTTACGTTTTGTGTTTAAAGGTGAAACGCAGCCTGCGATGAAAATGTGGCTGATGGAAGGCGAAAGCTGCGGCGTTGGCGACTATCAAAGTACCATGGCGCAGGTATGTGCTGCGCAAATCCGCGACTGGTTACAGGCTGGGCAGCGCGGGGAAGCGTTGCTGATGAACGGCGATGATGCACGTCCGGTACGTGCTTCGGACATCAGTGTGCTGGTGCGCAGCCGCCAGGAGGCCGCTCAGGTGCGCGATGCCTTAACGCTGCTGGAAATCCCTTCCGTTTACCTTTCGAACCGCGACAGTGTTTTTGAAACTCTGGAAGCACAGGAGATGCTTTGGCTGTTGCAGGCGGTGATGACACCCGAACGTGAGAACACCCTGCGCAGTGCGCTGGCAACGTCAATGATGGGGCTGAATGCGCTGGATATTGAAACGCTGAATAATGACGAACATGCGTGGGATGCGGTAGTCGAAGAGTTCGATGGTTATCGGCAAATCTGGCGCAAACGTGGCGTTATGCCGATGCTGCGGGCGCTGATGTCGGCGCGTAACATTGCAGAAAACTTGCTGGCAACAGCAGGCGGTGAGCGGCGTCTTACCGATATCTTGCATATCAGCGAATTGCTACAAGAAGCCGGCACGCAGCTGGAAAGTGAACATGCGCTGGTACGCTGGTTATCGCAACATATCCTCGAGCCAGACAGTAATGCCTCCAGCCAACAAATGCGTCTCGAAAGTGATAAACATCTCGTGCAGATTGTCACGATCCACAAATCGAAAGGGCTGGAATATCCATTGGTCTGGCTGCCGTTTATCACCAATTTCCGCGTCCAGGATCAGGCGTTTTATCACGATCGCCACTCGTTTGAGGCTGTTCTGGATCTTAATGCTGCGCCAGAAAGCGTCGACCTCGCGGAGGCCGAACGTCTGGCGGAAGATCTGCGTTTGCTTTACGTGGCGCTGACGCGTTCGGTTTGGCATTGCAGTCTCGGCGTTGCACCGCTGGTGCGCCGTCGTGGCGATAAAAAAGGTGATACCGACGTCCACCAAAGTGCGCTCGGGCGTTTGCTGCAAAAAGGGGAACCGCAAGATGCGGCAGGGCTTCGCACCTGTATTGAAGCGTTATGCGATGATGATATTGCCTGGCAAACGGCACAAACTGGTGATAACCAGCCCTGGCAGGTTAATGATGCATTAACTGCAGAACTGAATGCGAGGACGCTACAACGATTGCCCGGCGATAACTGGCGTGTCACCAGCTACTCCGGTTTGCAGCAGCGTGGTCACGGTATCGCTCAGGATCTGATGCCACGGTTGGATGTTGATGCCGCAGGCGTGGTCAGCGTCGTTGAAGAACCGACGTTAACACCGCATCAGTTCCCGCGCGGTGCGTCACCGGGGACATTCTTGCACAGTTTGTTTGAAGACCTCGATTTTACCCAGCCGGTTGACCCGAACTGGGTACAGGAAAAACTGGAGCTCGGTGGCTTTGAACCGCAGTGGGAACCGGTGTTGACTGAGTGGATCACGGCTGTCCTCCAGGCACCTCTCAATGAAACGGGTGTTAGCCTGAATCAGCTTTCCGATCGCGATAAACAGGTGGAGATGGAGTTTTACCTGCCGATTAGTGAACCGCTTATCGCCAGCCAGCTTGATGCACTAATTCGCCAGTTTGACCCGCTATCCGCTGGCTGCCCGCCGCTGGAGTTCATGCAGGTACGCGGCATGTTAAAAGGCTTTATCGACCTGGTATTCCGCCACGAAGGGCGTTATTACCTGCTCGACTATAAATCCAACTGGTTGGGTGAAGACAGTTCGGCTTACACCCAACAGGCTATGGCAGCGGCAATGCAGGCACACCGCTATGATCTGCAATATCAGCTTTATACCCTGGCGCTGCACCGTTATCTGCGCCATCGCATTGCTGATTATGACTATGAGCGCCACTTTGGCGGCGTTATTTATCTGTTCCTGCGTGGCGTTGATAAAGAACATCCGCAACAAGGGATCTACGCGACCCGACCCAACGCCGGGTTGATTGACCTGATGGATGAGATGTTTGCCGGTATGACCCTGGAGGAGGCGTAATGAAATTGCAAAAGCAATTACTGGAAGCTGTGGAGCACAAACAGCTACGCCCGCTGGACGTGCAGTTTGCCCTGACCGTGGCGGGAGATGAACATCCTGCCGTCACCCTCGCGGCGGCACTGTTAAGTCATGATGCCGGAGAGGGACACGTTTGTTTGCCGCTTTCACGACTGGAAAATAACGAGGCATCGCATCCGCTGTTGGCGACCTGTGTCAGTGAAATCGGTGAGCTACAAAATTGGGAAGAATGCTTGCTGGCTTCACAAGCGGTCAGCCGGGGAGATGAACCAACGCCGATGATCCTCTGTGGCGATCGTCTTTATTTGAATCGCATGTGGTGTAACGAGCGCACAGTGGCACGCTTTTTCAACGAAGTGAATCATGCCATTGAGGTTGATGAAGCTCTACTGGCGCAAACCCTGGACAAACTTTTTCCAGTAAGCGATGACATTAACTGGCAAAAAGTGGCGGCGGCAGTGGCGCTGACGCGGCGGATTTCGGTGATTTCCGGCGGTCCTGGCACCGGTAAAACGACCACCGTAGCGAAGTTGCTGGCAGCCTTAATTCAAATGGCCGACGGAGAACGCTGCCGTATCCGTCTGGCTGCACCAACGGGTAAAGCTGCCGCGCGCTTAACCGAATCTCTCGGCAAGGCTTTGCGCCAGTTACCGCTGACCGATGAACAAAAGAAACGCATTCCGGAAGATGCCAGTACTTTGCACCGATTGCTGGGCGCACAGCCGGGTAGCCAGCGTTTACGTCATCATGCCGGTAACCCGCTGCATCTTGATGTGCTGGTAGTAGATGAAGCGTCAATGATCGATCTGCCGATGATGTCGAGACTGATAGACGCCTTGCCCGATCATGCGCGAGTGATCTTTCTCGGCGATCGTGATCAACTGGCCTCGGTTGAGGCTGGGGCTGTGCTGGGCGATATTTGTGCTTATGCCAATGCCGGCTTTACCGCCGAGCGTGCCGGGCAGCTAAGCCGCCTGACGGGAACTCACATTCCGTCAGGAACTGGCACAGAAGCGGCATCTTTGCGCGACAGTCTCTGCCTGCTGCAAAAAAGCTATCGTTTCGGCAGCGATTCTGGCATTGGTCAGTTAGCTGCGGCGATTAACCGTGGTGATAAAATGGCAGTGAAAACCGTTTTTCAGCAGGATTTTACTGATATCGAAAAACGGCTTTTACAGAGCGGCGAAGATTATATTGCGATGCTTGAGGAAGCTCTTTCGGGTTACGGACGTTATCTGGATCTGCTGCAAGCGCGTGCCGAGCCGGATTTAATCATTCAGGCGTTCAATGAGTACCAGCTTTTGTGCGCCCTGCGGGAAGGGCCGTTTGGCGTGGCTGGACTGAATGAGCGAATTGAGCAGTTTATGCAACAGAAGCGCAAAATTCATCGTAATCCGCACTCTCGTTGGTACGAAGGCCGACCGGTGATGATTGCCCGTAATGACAGCGCGCTTGGGTTGTTTAATGGCGATATCGGTATTGCGCTGGATCGCGGGCAGGGGACGCGCGTCTGGTTTGCGATGCCGGACGGCAATATTAAGTCTGTGCAACCGAGTCGCTTGCCAGAGCACGAAACGACGTGGGCGATGACGGTACATAAATCGCAGGGATCGGAGTTCGACCATGCGGCGTTGATTTTACCGAGCCAACGCACGCCAGTAGTAACACGAGAGCTGGTTTACACTGCGGTGACCCGCGCGCGTCGCCGTCTGTCGCTGTATGCCGATGAGCGCATTTTAAGTGCGGCAATTGCCACGCGCACCGAGCGGCGCAGCGGTCTGGCGGCGTTGTTTAGTTCACGGGGATAAACGTAATTGCCGGATGCGACGCACGAGTGTTACGCATGTCGCATCCGGCGATTTTCATCGCTTACCCTAAATCCGCCATCAAAACTTTGGATTTACGCTGGTAGTTGTACAACTGCTTTTTGCTCTCGGGCAGTAAATCAATATCCACTGGGGTAAATCCACGTTCCTGGAACCAGTGAATACTGCGCGTGGTCAGCACAAACAATTTGCTTAAGCCGCTCTGCTTCGCCTGAGCGGCAATGCGTTCCAGCAGAACCTCGCCCCGTGATGAGCTGCGGTAATCCGGGTGAACTGCCACACAGGCCATTTCCCCAATCTTCTCTTCCGGGAACGGATAGAGCGCGGCGCAGGCAATAGTCGTGTTATCGCGCTGAATAATGGTGAATTTGTCGATTTCCATCTCCAGCTGCTCGCGAGAACGGCGTACCAGAATACCTTGCTGCTCCAGTGGGCGAATCAACTCCAGAATGCCGCCAATATCGTTGATTGTTGCGCGACGAATTTGCTCGGCGCTTTCCATCACAATCTGCGTACCGATACCGTCACGTGAGAACAACTCTTGCAACAGCGCGCCATCTTCCTGATAACTGATTAAATGACAGCGACGCACGCCGCTGCGGCAGGCTTTCACTGCGCCACGCAAAAAGCGCACCGTACCGGAGTTGTAATCGCCTTTCTCTTCCTGGGCTTCTACCCGCGCTTGCGCTTCGTTAGGGAAAAGTTCTGAGACAATATCACCGTCGTCATTAGTGACGCCCTGTGAAGAGCAAAAACCAATCATCTTCTCAGCTTTCAGTTTGATGGCCAGTTGAGTGGCAATCTCTTCCGAGGTCAGATTAAAGCTCTCGCCAGTGACTGAAACCGCGACCGGCCCCAGCAGCACTATCGCACCGCTGTCCAGTTGACGATGAATCGCATCTTCGTCAATCCGCCGGATACGCCCGCTATGGCAGTAATCCACACCGTCATCCACGCCCAGCGGCTGGGCAATAATAAAATTGCCACTGACGACGTTGATATGCGCGCCCTGCAGCGGCGTGTTATTGAGACTCATCGACAGGCGAGCAGTAATATCCAGTTGCAATGTTCCCGCAGCCTGCTTCACCAGTTCCAGTGTTTTGGCGTCGGTCACGCGTATATTTTTGTGATATAGCGGTTCGTGGTGATGCGCTGCCAGATTTGCATCGATCTGCGGGCGCGCTCCATAGACCACGACCAGACGGATGCCGAGGCTGTGCAGCAACCCGATATCATTAACGATACTGGAGAAATTCTCATGCTCAATGGCTTCACCGCCGAGCATTATGACAAACGTTTTTCCCCGGTGGGTATTGATATAGGGAACCGAATGGCGGAATCCCTCGACCAACTCGGTTTTACGTTCCTTTACCACGGCACACCTCTTTGCATGATTATTCGAAATTATTGTATTTTTATTCTGTTTTTTCGCAGGGTGCAAGTGTAAATTTTATGCGGGAGCGACTTTTTTATCAGTAATACCGTGAATATAAAAAGAATGTTTACCGTTTTATAGATGACAGATTATGCGTCTTTCGCTAAAGTTTCCGGTCAAATTGGTCGTTTACTTGTTACACAGCTTAGATTTCTTTTGCTCGGGAGAGGCATGTCAGGATCCAACACTGCAATCAGCCGTCGTCGTTTACTGCAAGGCGCGGGTGCCATGTGGCTATTGAGCGTAAGTCAGGTCAGCCTGGCTGCGGTCAGCCAGGTCGTGGCGGTGCGCGTCTGGCCTGCGTCCAGCTACACCCGCGTGACGGTAGAATCTAATCGTCAGCTGAAATATAAGCAGTTCGCGTTGAGTAATCCTGAACGCGTGGTGGTGGATATCGAAGATGTAAACCTGAACTCGGTGCTCAAGGGGATGGCTGCGCAAATCCGCGCTGACGACCCGTTCATCAAGTCGGCGCGCGTCGGGCAATTTGACCCGCAAACCGTACGTATGGTTTTTGAATTAAAGCAAAACGTAAAACCGCAGCTGTTTGCCCTTGCGCCGGTCGCCGGGTTTAAAGAGCGTCTGGTGATGGATCTCTATCCTGCCAATGCACAGGATATGCAGGACCCGCTGCTGGCGCTGCTGGAGGATTACAACAAAGGCGACCTCGAAAAGCAGGTGCCGCCAGCACAAAGTGGTCCACAACCGGGTAAAGCTGGGCGGGATCGTCCGATTGTCATTATGCTTGACCCTGGTCACGGTGGCGAAGACTCCGGTGCGGTGGGGAAATACAAAACACGCGAAAAAGACGTAGTATTGCAAATAGCTCGCCGTCTGCGCTCTCTGATCGAGAAAGAGGGCAATATGAAGGTGTACATGACGCGCAATGAAGACATCTTCATTCCGTTGCAAGTGCGCGTAGCAAAAGCCCAGAAACAGCGTGCTGACTTGTTTGTCTCTATCCATGCCGACGCCTTTACCAGTCGCCAGCCGAGCGGTTCCTCGGTGTTTGCGCTCTCAACCAAAGGCGCAACCAGTACTGCGGCAAAATATCTGGCACAAACCCAGAACGCCTCGGACTTGATTGGTGGCGTAAGCAAAAGCGGTGACCGCTATGTCGACCACACTATGTTCGATATGGTGCAGTCGCTGACCATTGCTGACAGCCTGAAGTTTGGTAAAGCGGTGCTGAATAAGCTCGGTAAAATCAACAAGCTGCATAAAAATCAAGTTGAACAGGCCGGGTTTGCCGTACTAAAGGCACCAGATATTCCCTCCATTCTGGTCGAAACGGCGTTTATCAGTAACGTTGAGGAAGAGCGTAAACTGAAAACGGCGACTTTCCAGCAGGAAGTTGCGGAGTCTATTCTTGCGGGAATTAAAGCGTATTTTGCCGATGGGGCGACGCTGGCGAGAAGGGGATAATGTTTTTATTTATTCAATGAATTTATATTTCGTTGAATAGATAACATTTACCTGAATATTAGACGCTGGTTTTGTGACTGATGTCGGATATTTGAATGTCGGCTTGAAAAATAAGCCGACCATCTCTTTAATTAAGCACAATTCCGTGTAATGTATACGCATTAGTTAATCATCTTGTAACTGTTAAATCAGGCAAGGCAATGTTTGAAGTAATCATTACTTCTGACGTGCCTTGCCTTTTTTTTTGGAGCCATGAAATGATCATCGAAAAAGTCATGAACAATAATTGTGTACAGGCATCGATGAATGGACAGGAGGTTATCATTTCTGGGCCTGGCGTCGGTTACAACAAAAAATATGGAATGTCGGTCCCTGAGCATCCGGCTAACCGGATTTTTTATGTCAGAAATGAACAAAAAAATAAACTCTACAAATTGATTGAACATGTGGATATTGAGTATGTTTTTGTTGCCGAAAAAATAGTGCAATATGCGGAGAACAATCTCGAAAAAAATCTCAATCCATCGCTACTATTGATTCTTGCTGATCACATTTCGAATGCAATATCCCGAGTCGCTTCAGGCATACAAATTAATAATGTTTTCCTTGATGAAATCAAAGCGTTGTACAAAGCAGAGTATGCGATAAGTCGCGATGCATTAACTATCATTAATGAGCAATTCAGCGTTCAACTTCCTGATGATGAGATTGGTTTTATAGCATTGCATATTTTAAATAATTATGAAAATTCAGTTGATTATGAATCAGTACGGATTATTGAGTTGTCGCAAATAATCACGGGGCTTATTGAAGTTGTTTATAACAGAAAGGTGGACAGAAGTTCATTTAATTATTCCAGGTTCATGATACACCTTAAATATTTTTCAAGTCGCGTATTATGTAATGAAAAGATAAAACAAAAAGATATTGGTGACATCTATGAGCAGTTTCTTGAGAAAGACATCCTGTTACAGCGCGCAATTCATGAAATTGAACGGTATCTGTATGCCACTTTTAAATATGAATTAATTTTAGAAGAAAAACTATATCTCTCAATTCGTACCAAAGTATTAATGGACTAATTATATATAACATTTATATGAGATAACCCACATGAAACAAAAGAAAGCCTGGAGTTTTTTTCAGAGCCTGGGAAAGGCATTCATGTATCCCATTGCTCTGCTAAGTGTATGTGGCATGATGCTAGGGCTGGGAAGTGGTTTAGCCAGTGATGATATGGCAAAGTTAATTCCATTTCTGGCTATTCCAATAATTAAAACCATACTTGATTTCATTGTTAGTCTTGGTTTGTTTGCCTTTGTTAATTTACCTGTATTGTTTGCGATAGCGATTCCCTTAGGATTATTAAAAGATAAAGAGGATAAAGCCTATGGTGCTTTTTCTGGCTTAATTGGTTTTATGGCGATGCATCTGGGAACGAACTTTTATCTTAAACAGCACGACTTATTGGTCGCTGCTGACCAAATGTCGACACATGGGCAAACCATCATTCTGGGGATCCAGTCCTACAATACCAGCGTGTTAGGGGGAATTGTTGCTGGGTTATTAGTCGCCAGCATGTATAAAAAGATCGTTAATTTACGCATTCCTGAATCATTAGGTTTTTATAGCGGCCCACGTCTGGTGCCTATCATTACACTGATTGTGATGAGTGGATTTGGTCTGATCATCCCTTTTATCTGGCCGCCGTTTTTCAATCTTTTCATGCTCATTGGCCACTGGATTTCAACTTCCGGTCCTGTTGGCTATTTTTTCTATGCAGTCGCCGAACGCGTGACGATACCTTTTGGTTTAAATCACCTGGTGACGTCAGTTTTCCGCTTTACCCCCATCGGCGGATCGGCAGTGATCGGCGGCGAAGAGTATTATGGCACCCTGAACATGTTTATGGCGTACGTCAAAGAGAATGCGGTCATTCCGCTGGATTTGGCGGGGAAAATGGAACAGGGCAAACTGATGATTCAGTATGGTCTGGCTGGTGCCGCGCTGGCGATGTATCGCACTGCTCATGCTCAAAACAGAAAAGCTATCAAAGCATTGCTTATTTCCGGGGTGCTTACAGTCATTATTGGCGGCGTCAGCGAACCGATTGAGTTTCTGTTCTTATTTGTCAGTCCACTGCTGTTTGTCTTCCATGCATTTATGAATGGATTCGCCAACATGGTCTTGCCATATATGGGCGTGAAGATGGGATTTACTGGCGATCTGATTCAATTTATTAGCTTTGGCGTATTGCGTGGCACAAGAACAGGTTGGCCAATAGCGGTGTGTGTCGAAGTGGCCTATTTCTTTATTTATTACTTTGTGTTCCGTTGGACTATTCTCAAATTTAACCTGATGACGGTAGGCCGTGAAGAGTCCAGTCCTGTCACGCTGAACGCTCATGAGGATACGGCTATAGCGGATATCCCAACTCCTGATAAATCAGAGCTGCAAGCGGCGGAGCAGATGGTTAAGGCACTTGGTGGTAAAGAGAATATTAAGTCACTGGATAATTGCGTAACTCGTTTACGTTTAACAATCGCAGATATGGGATTGCTTGACGAGGCTGCAATAAAAAGAGCCGGCGGAATTGCGGTTGTTAAACTTGATCAAAATACCCTACAAGTCATTATCGGTACTAAAGTCATCGCCTTGCGTCGGGATATGGATAACTACATGGGGATATGCTGATGGATGTTTTTAATACTCCTATTTCCCGCAAAGGAACATATTGTACCCAATGGGACTTTTGCGAGGACAGATTTGGTGTAAAAGATGTATTACCATTCTCTATTTCAGATATGGATCTTCCGATACCAGACGCTATCACCAGAGCATTAAAAAAACGTCTGGAACACCCGATTTTAGGGTACAGCCGTTGGCAGCATGATGACTATCTGAATGCGATAGTCAATTGGTATCATCAACAATATAAAACTGAAATCAAACCAGAATGGATCACCTATAGCCCAAGCGTGATGTACTCCATTGCTAAAGCAATAGAGTTATTGACATCGCATGGTGATAATATTCTCGTTTTTACACCTGTCTATAATGCATTTTTTGATATAATTAAACATAGCGAGAGAAATATTCTGACAGCCTCTTTGATTATAAAAAATGAGGGGGGCTACGCTATCAATTGGCAAGATTTTGATCTTAAGATTCAAAGCGCAAAGATGGTGTTATTATGTAATCCTCATAACCCGACAGGAACAGTCTGGTCGGAAGAAGAACTGCATAAAATCGCTGCAAGCTGTACAAGGCATAATGTCTGGTTATGTTCAGATGAAATCCATAGTGATTTTGTTTTTAATCGTAGCTTTACATCCGCGCTTAAAATAAAAAAAGAAAAAGTAGTAGTATTTAACTCGATATCGAAAACATTTAATGTTCCTGCACTAACAGGATCGTATATGATTTCAACTGACGATAATTTTAATCATAAGTTCAGAACGATATCGAGGTATCGCGATTTTGTAAACTCCCCATCAGTACTGAATATAATTGCAACTATTATTGCCTATAACGAATGTGAGGGATGGTTAAAGTCATTAAAGGCACATATTGCCTCTAACATTCAATTCACCCAGCAGTATCTGAACGAAAACACTCCAGAATTGATCGTAAGGCCAGCTGATGGTTGCTATTTTTCGTGGATAGATTGCTCTGCTATTGGTTATCCCTTTGATGAATTCTACAGTCGATTAATTCATGAAGGCAAAGTGGGCATTATGGCGGGGAATGTCTATGGAACGGAGGGGGAGGGCTACCTTCGTCTGAACCTGGCCTGCGGTCGAGAAAAATTATATATGGGGCTTACGCGTCTTGCGAGTGTAATTAAAAATATTAATCAAGGAAAATAAAAATGAACAGCACGGATCTTATCCATCTCATTAAACATTTTATGCGTAACGAACATAAAGCAGTTGAAGAAGTTATTGATTCCCCCCTTTCGGAGGTCGCAAATTTAATTAAAGTATTACAGTCTTGTCAGGGGAAAGTTGTTTTTATTGGTGTCGGTAAGTCCGGTATTATTGCCCGAAAACTCGCCGCAACATTTGCCAGCACTGGAACTCCCTCGTTTTTTGTTCACGGTACGGAAGCGGTACACGGCGACCTTGGAATGGTGGCGAAAGACGATGTTGTTATTCTTATTTCAAACAGTGGTGAGACGGCGGAAATCCTGGCGACACTGCCTAGTCTGAAAAAAATGGGTAATTATTTGATCTCTTTTACACGCAGTCATCACTCATCGCTTGCGATAAGTTGTGATTTATCCGTTGAAATTCCCGTAAAAAGTGAGGCGGATAATTTAGGTTTAGCGCCGTCATGCTCATCAACAGTCGTTCTGGTTGTTGGTGATGCGGTGGCGCTTGCGCTCTCCGAATTGAAAAAGTTTACTCGTGCTGATTTCGGCTTATATCATCCAGGAGGTGCGCTCGGTATTAAAGCAAACTCATAATTTCAAAATATAAATACAGTAACCGGTCACGCCATCTTTTGGGGTGGCGTTCTTTGAAGTGAGTGTCAGCTATGAAAAATGTTCTGGTCACCGTCCCCAGCTTTTCAGCACGCTGTGTTTCCGCCAGCAAGTTGCTAAGAGAGAATAATTTTAATCTTATTATTAAGAATAATGTGGAGCATCTGCTTAAATCAGAATCCACTGCATTACGAGAATCTATTTGCGCGGTCATCGCCGGAAAAGATTGTTATCAGGCGGACACGCTATCATTGCTGTCTGGTGTGAAAATAATATCGAGATTCGGGACGGGGATAGACAATATTGATCTTCGTGCGGCACAGCAATCCGGTATTGTTGTCAATAATGCGGTTGGGATTAATTCAAATGCGGTTGCGGAATTTATCATTGGACTTATCTTCGCGAGCATGAGAAATATCCCCGGTAGCTATCATGCGATGCAAAATGGTTATTGGGGCGAGTCGCATGGCTGCGAGTTACAAGGTAAACGTATTGGCCTGCTTGGCTACGGCAATATTGGCAAAACACTGGCGAAAAGGTTATCTGGTTTTGATGTTGAGCTTTTAGCTTTTGACAAACAACCCGATTTCCAGGCCGCAGGCAAAGATGGAGTTCAGTTCGTATCAATTGAAGATATCTTTATGCAGTCTCATGTCATCATCGTTCTTTTGCCATTTTCTCCGGAGCTGGAGAACTTCATTAGTCATAAATATTTGTCGATGATGCGCAATGGTGCTCTGATCATCAACGCCGCAAGGGGAAAGTTGCTGGATGAGGGTGCTTTACTTCAGGTAATTGAAGAACGAAATGTTTTTGCAGCACTGGATGTGTTTAGCTCTGAACCGCTAGCGCAATTTAGCCCATTGCTACATGCCAAGAATATCATTACAACGCCGCATATTGCGGCCGCCACCGTTGAGTCATACCAGCAAACCGGGATATACGTTGCCCAGTCGATAATTGATTACTTCGCAGGAAGGGAGATAAAAAACGTGCTGTGAGTTCAGCTAAGGAATATTTCAGGTACAAAAAAACCGCAATTTGTGAAACACATTGCGGTTTATCAGCATCATAAGTGTTGGTTGCGGGGGCCGGATTTGAACCGACGACCTTCGGGTTATGAGCCCGACGAGCTACCAGGCTGCTCCACCCCGCGTCACCGTACTGCTTTTACTTCATCAAATTTTGATTGGTTGCGGGGGCCGGATTTGAACCGACGACCTTCGGGTTATGAGCCCGACGAGCTACCAGGCTGCTCCACCCCGCGTCACCGTACTGCTTTACTTCATCAAATTTTAATTGGTTGCGGGGGCCGGATTTGAACCGACGACCTTCGGGTTATGAGCCCGACGAGCTACCAGGCTGCTCCACCCCGCGTCCGTGGATGCGCACTATACTCTGCTCGCGTTTTCATGCAACCTTTTTTTTACCCCGATCACGGATTTGGCATGATTTTGAACAAAAACAAATCACTAAAGCCTATTTTTTGTGCAAAATTTGCGTCGGGGAGAGGCTGCTCATTTCATTAAACGCGGCGGTTTGTTATCTTCGTTGCGCCTTATTTTTTAACCTGAAGAAGAGAACAATGAAAGGACGTTGGGTAAAGTACCTTCTTATGGGCACGGTTGTGGCAATGCTTGCCGCCTGCTCTTCCAAACCAACCGATCGCGGACAGCAATATAAAGACGGGAAATTTACCCAGCCTTTCTCTCTGGTGAACCAGCCAGATGCCGTTGGCGCGCCGATTAACGCCGGTGATTTTGCCGAGCAAATTAACCATATCCGTAATTCGTCACCGCGTCTGTATGGCAACCAGAGTAATGTTTATAACGCGGTGCAAGAGTGGCTGCGCGCAGGCGGTGATACCCGCAATATGCGCCAGTTCGGCATTGATGCCTGGCAGATGGAAGGTGCCGACAACTATGGTAACGTGCAGTTTACCGGTTATTACACGCCAGTAATTCAGGCGCGCCATACCCGCCAGGGCGAGTTTCAGTATCCGATTTACCGTATGCCGCCAAAACGTGGTCGTCTGCCGTCTCGTGCGGAGATCTACGCGGGGGCATTGAGCGATAAATACATCCTCGCTTACAGCAACTCTCTGATGGATAACTTCATTATGGATGTGCAGGGTAGTGGGTATATCGACTTTGGTGATGGCAGTCCGCTTAACTTTTTCAGCTATGCAGGGAAAAACGGTCATGCCTATCGCAGCATTGGTAAGGTGCTGATCGACCGTGGCGAAGTGAAAAAAGAAGATATGTCGATGCAGGCGATTCGTCACTGGGGTGAAACACACAGTGAAGCCGAGGTTCGCGAGCTGCTGGAACAGAACCCGTCTTTCGTCTTCTTTAAACCGCAATCTTTTGCTCCGGTGAAAGGGGCAAGTGCGGTGCCGCTGGTTGGTCGCGCTTCAGTTGCGTCCGATCGTTCCATTATCCCGCCTGGTACAACCTTACTGGCAGAAGTGCCGCTGCTGGATAATAACGGCAAATTTAACGGTCAGTACGAACTACGGCTGATGGTGGCGTTGGATGTCGGTGGTGCAATCAAAGGCCAACACTTCGATATTTATCAAGGTATCGGGCCGGAAGCCGGACACCGCGCAGGTTGGTACAACCACTATGGACGTGTTTGGGTGCTGAAAACCGCCCCGGGCGCAGGTAACGTCTTTAGCGGCTGATGTGTTATTCTGTATACCGTTTTGACGGATACGACAGGGTGAGGGATAACCTCGCCCTTTTTAATTCTGAGGTGCTATGTCTGTGGTAATTAGTGATGCATGGCGTCAGCGTTTTGGTGGCACAGCGCGTCTGTATGGTGAAAAAGCATTGCAACTGTTTGCTGACGCGCATATTTGTGTGGTTGGTATCGGTGGTGTCGGTTCCTGGGCGGCGGAAGCGCTGGCGCGCACGGGGATTGGCTCAATCACGCTTATCGATATGGATGATGTGTGCGTCACCAATACCAATCGGCAAATTCATGCCCTGCGCGATAACGTTGGGCTGGCAAAAGCGGAAGTTATGGCGGAGCGTATTCGCCAGATTAACCCGGAGTGCCGTGTAACGGTGGTGGATGATTTCGTGACGCCGGATAACGTAGCGCAGTATATGAGCGTGGGTTATTCGTACGTGATTGATGCCATTGATAGTGTACGGCCCAAAGCGGCGCTGATTGCTTATTGTCGGCGCAATAAAATCCCACTGGTCACAACCGGTGGCGCGGGTGGGCAGATTGACCCGACGCAGATTCAGGTTACCGATCTGGCGAAAACGATTCAGGACCCGCTGGCGGCGAAGTTGCGTGAGCGCCTGAAAAGCGATTTTGGCATAGTGAAAAACAGTAAAGGTAAGCTCGGCGTGGATTGCGTGTTCTCTACCGAAGCGCTGGTGTACCCGCAGTCAGATGGCACGGTCTGTGCAATGAAAGCTACGGCGGAAGGGCCAAAGCGGATGGATTGTGCATCTGGATTTGGTGCCGCGACGATGGTGACCGCCACCTTTGGTTTTGTTGCGGTTTCTCATGCGCTGAAGAAGATGATGGCGAAAGCGGCGCGTCAGGGGTAAACAATCAGGTCGGATGCGACGCAAACGTCCTTTCCGACCCGGTTCTGTGCTTAAACCTGCTTCGCCGCAGCGATAATCGCCTCGCTTAACGCATTCAACCCCTGGCTGCGTGAGGCGCTAAGTTGCGCACGCAATCCCAGCTCATCAAACAATGCCAGCGGCGACTGTGCCTGCAATTCGGCGGCGGTTTTGCCCTCAACGGCAGTCAACAACACCGCAAGCAGGCCGCGCACAATGCGTCCTTCGCTGTCGCCAAAGAAATGCATCTTGCCGTTTTCAGCCATGGTATATCCCAGCCAGACGCGGTTTTCGCATCCGGCAATCTCTTTAGCCTGCGCTTTTAACTCGTCTGGCAAAGCCGGCAGCTGTTTCCCCAGCATGATCAACTGGCGATATTTATCTTCCCATTGCGACAACGGTGCGAAGGTATTGCGTAACGTTTCTGCGGTTACGGTTGTGCCGAACGGATGTCCGGCGAATTGCGGGTTCGTCATTAATCCACCAATAATTCCAGCGCGCGGTCAACGGCATTCACCAGCGCATCCACATCACTCTTTGTATTATATGGCGCAAAAGAGGCGCGCAGTGTGCCGGTTACGCCTAATTCTGCCAGTAGCGGCTGAGCGCAATGCTGCCCGGCCCGCAGGGCAATACCGTACTCCGCCAGCAGTGTCACCATATCGCTGTGATGAACTCCAGCAAAATCAAAGGCCAGCAGGCTGGAATCCTGGCAGCGGAATGAACGAAAGCCTGGACGTTTCGCCAGCGCTTCTTCTGCAAGCGTTGCTAAGCTACGGCTCCAGCTTTCGGCCTGGTTGATATCGTAATCTGTCAGCCATTCCAGCGCCGCGCTTAATCCTATGACGCCAGCGACATTTGGCGTTCCTGCTTCCAGTTTCCACGGCGCAGATTGAGTCGTGAAGCCGTCAAAACTCACTTCGTGAACCATTTTGCCGCCGCCCAGCCAGGGCGACATCGCTTCCAGCAGTTCTGGTTTGCCATACAGCACGCCGATGCCTGTCGGGCCATACAGTTTGTGACCTGAAAAAGCATAGAAATCAATATCCAGTTGCTGAACATCCGCGGGGAAATGCACCGCCCCCTGAGCACCATCAACCATCACCACCATCCCGGCTGAATGAGCAAAAGTAATCGCTCTCGCCAGATCCGGGCAACCGCCAGTGACGTTCGACATCTGGCCCAACGCCAGAATCCGACTACGGGGAGTAATCAGTTCTGGCAACAAATCGACATCCGGCAGTCGCTGCGCATTAAGCGGCAATTTCACCACTTTGGCCCCCGTTTGTTGGGCGACCATCAGCCAGGGGACGAGGTTGGCGTGGTGTTCTGCCACACTGACAATAATTTCATCGCCCGGTTGCAGACGCGGACGCGCATAGCATTGTGCCACCATGTTGATGGATTCAGTGGTGCCGCGCGTCCAGACGATAGTTTTATCATCCGGTGCATTCAGTAATTGTGCCACTTTTTCCCGCGCAGCTTCGTAACGCGCGGTCAGGCGTTGGGCTTCGGCAAACTGGCTGCGATGGACGTTTCCGGCGCTCAGGCTATAAAACTGTCGGGTGGCTTCAACCACGGCTTCAGGTTTAAGCGCGGTCGCGGCGCTGTCGAGATAGACGCCCGCATCCTGTAGCGCGGGAAACTGGGCGCGAAACTGCGCGGGATTAAAAACGTTCATGGTACTCCTCGGCTTGATGCACCGATCGTGACGCAAAATTCACTTTGATACAAGGAGAGTGCTAACCATCAGAATTATCTGGATATCCTGGCGAAGCCGCGTCAGTAACATATGCTGAATAGTGTTAGGCGTTAATTTTAGCCTGTTAATCAATACTATTAAGATTTATTAATCGCTTTAAGGAGAAGATGATGAAAAAGACTGCCGCAATTATTTCTGCCTGTATGCTGACTTTTGCCCTGAGCGCCTGTTCCGGTTCGAACTATGTGATGCACACCAATGACGGACGTACCATCGTCTCTGACGGCAAACCACAGACTGATAACGATACCGGTATGATTTCGTATAAAGACGCTAATGGCAACAAACAGCAGATCAACCGTACTGACGTGAAAGAGATGGTCGAACTGGATCAGTAATTCGCGATCGCAAGGTAAAAAAAAAGCACCGCAATTAGGCGGTGCTACATTAATCACTATGGACAGACAGGGTAAATGTACAGGAAGTGAAAAAAGGTAGCTTTGCTACCATGGTCTGAATCGCAGACCAATTGCAAACACAACAACACAACATCACAACCGTAAGCCAAAAGTTCACCAGAACACGCATTCCGATAAAACTTTTCGTTCCGGCTCAGGAAGTGCCGCCACTATAGGTATTTGCTGGTAGAAGCTCAACGGACAATTTATAATGGCTCAGATTAAAAAAACTAATAGGTTACACAGTGTGATCTAATTGTTAAATTCATTTAACATCAAAGTTTAAAAGCCATGTCTAAACGATTACCACCGCTAAATGCCTTACGAGTTTTTGATGCCGCAGCACGCCATTTAAGTTTCACTCGCGCAGCAGAAGAGCTTTTTGTGACCCAGGCCGCAGTAAGTCATCAAATCAAGTCTCTTGAGGATTTTTTGGGGCTAAAACTGTTCCGCCGCCGTAATCGTTCACTCCTGCTGACCGAGGAAGGGCAAAGCTATTTCCTCGATATCAAAGAGATATTTTCGCAATTAACCGAAGCGACGCGTAAACTCCAGGCCCGTAGCGCTAAGGGGGCGTTGACGGTCAGTTTACTCCCCAGTTTCGCCATTCATTGGTTGGTTCCGCGACTTTCCAGCTTTAATTCAGCTTATCCGGGAATTGACGTTCGAATCCAGGCGGTTGATCGTCAGGAAGATAAGCTGGCGGATGATGTTGATGTGGCGATATTTTATGGTCGGGGCAACTGGCCGGGGCTACGGGTGGAAAAACTGTACGCCGAATATTTATTGCCGGTGTGCTCGCCGCTACTGCTGACTGGCGAAAAACCCTTGAAGACCCCGGAAGATCTGGCTAAACATACGTTATTACATGATGCGTCACGCCGTGACTGGCAGACATATACCCGACAGTTGGGGTTAAATCATATCAACGTTCAGCAAGGGCCAATTTTTAGCCATAGCGCCATGGTGCTGCAAGCGGCTATCCACGGGCAGGGAGTGGCGCTGGCAAATAACGTGATGGCGCAATCTGAAATTGAAGCCGGACGTCTTGTTTGCCCGTTTAATGATGTTCTGGTCAGTAAAAACGCTTTTTATCTGGTTTGTCATGACAGCCAGGCAGAACTGGGTAAAATAGCCGCCTTTCGCCAATGGATCCTGGCGAAAGCCGCTGCTGAACAAGAAAAATTCCGCTTTCGTTATGAACAATAATTTACGTAGGGTACGACCATGACCAGCCGTTTTATGCTGATTTTCGCCGCCATTAGCGGCTTCATTTTTGTGGCTCTGGGCGCTTTTGGCGCGCATGTGTTAAGTAAAACCATGGGGGCCGTTGAGATGGGCTGGATCCAGACCGGCCTCGAATACCAGGCGTTTCATACGCTGGCGATCTTAGGTCTGGCGGTGGCAATGCAGCGTCGCATCAGTATCTGGTTTTACTGGAGTAGCGTTTTCCTCGCGTTAGGCACGGTGCTGTTCAGCGGCAGCCTTTATTGCCTGGCGCTGTCCCATCTGCGTTTGTGGGCGTTTGTCACACCGGTTGGCGGTGTGAGCTTCCTTGCGGGCTGGGCGTTAATGTTAGTTGGTGCTATCCGTTTAAAGCGCAAGGGCGTAAGTCATGAATAAGGTTGTATTGCTGTGCCGTCCGGGCTTTGAAAAAGAGTGCGCCGCAGAAATTACCGATAAAGCCGGCCAGCGGGAAATTTTCGGTTTTGCCCGCGTGAAAGAGAATGCGGGTTATGTCATTTATGAATGTTATCAACCTGATGATGGCGATAAGTTAATCCGTGAGCTGCCGTTCAGTTCATTAATTTTTGCCCGCCAGTGGTTTGTGGTGGGGGAACTCCTGCAGCATTTGCCGCCTGAAGATCGTATTACCCCCATTGTCGGTATGTTACAGGGCGTAGTAGAGAAGGGCGGTGAACTGCGTGTTGAAGTTGCCGATACCAACGAAAGCAAAGAGTTGCTGAAATTCTGCCGTAAATTCACCGTGCCGCTACGCGCTGCCTTGCGTGATGCGGGTGTGCTGGCGAACTATGAAACGCCGAAGCGTCCGGTTGTGCATGTATTCTTTATTGCACCAGGCTGTTGCTATACCGGTTACTCATACAGCAACAATAATTCGCCGTTCTATATGGGCATTCCGCGCCTGAAATTTCCGGCAGATGCGCCGAGTCGTTCCACGCTCAAACTGGAAGAGGCATTTCATGTGTTTATTCCCGCGGATGAGTGGGATGAACGCCTGGCGAACGGGATGTGGGCGGTGGATTTGGGCGCTTGCCCAGGCGGCTGGACCTACCAACTGGTGAAGCGCAACATGTGGGTTTATTCCGTCGACAACGGCCCGATGGCGCAAAGTCTGATGGATACCGGGCAGGTAACGTGGCTGCGGGAAGACGGTTTCAAATTCCGTCCGACACGCAGCAATATCTCCTGGATGGTATGCGATATGGTTGAAAAACCGGCGAAAGTTGCGGCATTGATGGCGCAGTGGCTGGTTAATGGCTGGTGCCGTGAAACCATTTTCAACCTCAAACTGCCGATGAAAAAACGCTACGAAGAAGTGTCACACAATCTGGCGTATATTCAGGCACAGCTTGATGAACATGGCATAAATGCTCAGATCCAGGCGCGGCAGTTGTATCACGATCGCGAAGAAGTGACGGTGCACGTCCGCCGTATCTGGGCTGCGGTGGGTGGTCGTCGCGACGAGCGATAACAGGCAAGGCCGGGGCGTCGTCTCCGGCCTGCTACCCTTTCCGTCAGGCTGTTACCAAAGAAGCCGCAACCTGGCGCTCATCAGAAATAATGTGCGTGACCTCATCCAGATGCCCGATGCGGGCTTCCCCTGAACGATTAAATTTACTTTTATCAATCAATAACAACGATTGCGCGGCGCGTTTTAATAGCATTGATTTGTAATCAGCGTTGATGGCATTGGAGTCCCACAGTGCGCCGCTGCTATCGATCCCTTCACAAGAAAAAATAAACAGATCGATTTCCAGCGATTTAAGCTGGGAAATCAGCGAGGGATTGACGTAACAACCATATTTGCGCTCAAGTGTGCCGCCGGAACTGATCAGTTGAATGCGTTCACGTTTACCGAGTTCATGGCAAATCGGATGGCTATTGGTGAAGACCTGGATGTTGATGTCAGGCAACTGGCGTGCCAGATACCAGCAGGTTGAACTGGCGTCTAATGCTATTACCATCCCTTCTTCAATCCACGCGAGCGCCTCGCGCGCGATATCTGCTTTATGCGCATAATGGCTTTTCAACCGGATGTGAAAGGGATCGCCACTGTCTTGATTTTGACGGTGGATATATTTAGCGCGTCCATGATTGCGCAGAATTTTACCCTGCGTCTGTAATTCATTGAGATCGCGACGAATGGTTTCTTTACTGACCTTTAGCTGTTCAGAGAGAGCTTCCGTGGTCAGGCTGGTATGGTTCAGCAGCAGGTCGACTATCGCTTGCTGGCGTGCCGCTTTCATATTTTTCACCCCATCATTCGATAACCGCCCGCGTCATGCGGGCGTACCGGTATGAGATTACGGTGTTACCCCTTTTTTTAAAAGAATATTCCCGTACTTCGCTCGTTCGCCTGTGATAACGATCGCAAAGGCTTTTTGCGCCCGTTCATAAAACGCAAAACGATTGATGCGGATGATGTCAGGACAGGGGGCTTGTAGTGAAAGCGCATTACGATAACGTCGTTCTACTTCAGGATCGAGAGTGTCACCTTCTACCGCCGCCATCATCACCAGCGGCGGTGCATAACTGTCCAGTTCAAATAACGGGATAATCGCCTGGAGCAAGTCACTCACCAACAGGCCATCAGCGCGGATCACCTGCGGTCCCATCGAATGGGCGGGAAAGTGAGCATCGGAAAAAATAATTTCATCTCCATGTCCCATCTCTGCCAGCACTTTCAATAGTTCGGGAGAAATTAACGGCGAAATTGTTTTCAGCATTTCACACTTCCTCTATAAATTCAGGTTCAGTTTGCGGGTAGAAATAACGGTACTGATAATGAATCTGCGCGCGGGCTTCTTCCGGGCTGTTAAATTCCCCTACGCCATACCAACCGAACAGCGCAGCTCCTGCGACGGTCGTTTCTGCGTCGTCGAGAACTTTTACCGGAATATCAAGCATATTGGCTTTAATCTGATTCCACAATGTGTTGCGACTTCCTCCGCCAACTAACAATAATTCAGAGGCTTTAAAGTGCCCGATTTTTTCCAGCATCTGTAGATTGCGCTGTAATTGCGTGGTTAACCCTTCCAGCGCCGCGCGATAGAAATGCCCCCGCGTGGTATTAAGCGTCACTCCTTGCCAGCCAGCGTTCTGACACGACAATAAATCACACTGCATTTTCACTCCATCTGCGCCAGGAGCGATCAGACGAGCTTCTTCAATCAACATTTGCCAGGGAGTTTCAGCCGTCCAGAACAGTTTTCTCACCCATTCCAGCACGCCGGATGCCAGCCATTGCATACCTGGGTTATACAACCCTGCCTGGCTATCCAGTTCGCAGGTAGAACCGGCGTACTGACTTAACAGCGAAGTATCAACCTGGGCGCTGCGGACCATTAAAATTTCCCATGTACCGGAAGAGAGCACGGGTTCATTTTGTTCGGCACCAGCGCCAAAAAGGGCGAACTGGGTATCGTGACCTGCGGAAATCACCGGTATGCCAACGGGTAAGCCGAGCATTGCTGCGGCGCTGTTCTGTAGCGTACCAATCTGTTCACCCGCTTCCACCAGACGAGGGAAGAGTCGGCGTGGAATACCGGTGGCTTGTAAAATTTGCGGACTGAAATCGCGTTGCTGGATATCCAGCATCTGGCTGGTTCCGGCCATCGTAATATCAGTAGTGAATTCGCCGGTTAAACGGTGGTTAATCAGCGACGAAATAAAGAGCCAGGCGTGCGCGCGTTCCAGCAGTTGTGGATGATTTTCTTTCAACCACACCAACTTATATAACGTATTGAAACTAAAGGCTCCGACTCCAGAAATAGCCTGCAACTGCTGTGCGGAGATCAACCGTTCAATATTGTCCATTACCGCGGCTGTTCGCGGACATTTCCAGCTAATGATCGGATAGAGCAGATTGCCTTGCTTATCTACCAGAGCGCCATCCACACCAAAGGTGGTGACGGCGATACCGCGGATGTGGCAATCAGTCAGTTCACTATTGATTTGCCGACAGCAATCAGCAAAGCGTTGCAAAATGGCGTCTAAAGACCACTGGTGCCAGGTGTTGTTTTCCATCGCGATATCGCTGGCATTAGGCGTTGAGGCGCGGGCAACAATTTTTCCCTGCCGATTAACCGCGATGGCCCTGACATTGGTCGCGCCACAGTCGAGTACCAGGATAACTTCTTGTTTCATAATCGCTCCTGCAATATAGCCGGATAACATTGCTTATCCGGCTAACCACTCTTGCTTGTTCAGGCCCGGTAGCCGGAGCGACCGGGCATCACATCAGGGAGTAATGTATTAACGCTTGTACAACGGGCCGTAGTTCTGGCAAGCGCGGTAATCCTGGCCTTCAATATCCATGCCGTGCGCGGCCCAGGCAGAAGGACGATACACTTTGGTCTCTTCAACGTTGTGCATACATACCGGGATACGCAGCATGGAGGCAAGAGTGATAAAGTCTGCGCCAACGTGGCCGATGGTCAGAACCCCGTGGTTAGCGCCCCAGTTCGCCATTACCGAGTACACATCCGTAAACGGCCCTTTACCGGTGAGGCGCGGTGCAAACCAGGTGGTTGGCCAGGTTGAGTTGGTGCGTTTGTTGAGGATGTCATGCACATCCTTCGGCAATTCCACGCTCCAGCCTTCCGCGATTTGCAGTACCGGTCCCAGGCCTTTGATGATGTTGACACGAGTCATGGTGAACGGGACGCCGCCTTCGGTAAGGAAGCGGGAAGAGTAACCGCCGCCACGGAAGTATTCGTGGATCGCCGGGCACCATTCGGTAGCGGCGAGGCAAGCGTCAGCCTCTTGCTGAGAGATTTCCCAGTGCGGCTTCATCGTCGGGTTACCTTCGCTGTCGCGTTGTTTACAGGAACCGTCCAGCGCAGCAGAACCGGAGTTGATCAAATGGATGATGCCGTGTTCTGCCAGTCCATCGAGTTTATGCCCCGTTACACGCTCAATTGCTTCTGGTGACCAGTAGGTACGCACATCGGCAAATACCTGAGCGGTGCCGGTGAGTTGGTGACCCATTAGCATTGCCACGCCGTTAAGACTGTCGTTTTCGGTCGCCACGACAAAGGGTTCGCGCACGCCATTCCAGTCAAATGAACTGTTGAGGAGCGCTTCGGCGGTGTCACCATTGGGATATTGATCGGTCCAGTGGCGTTGTCCCTGGAAGCCCGCAGCGATGGCGTTGTAGCCAAGTGATTCTTCCACGCGACCAATATCGGCCAGTTTGCTGTTGCCTTGCATCATGTCGCGGATACACATCGCCATCAGTAAACTTTCGCGCAGAACTGCGCGGCTTTGCTCGGCATTGCGTTGATACTGTTTGTTATTTTCATCTTCGCCATAACGGAAGTTTTTATCAGCCCAGGCCAGCGCCATTTCCAGTTCGGCTTCGTCGTAAATCTTCTGATCGATACGGCGACGCAGTTCGGTCATATCCACCGCCTGGACTTTCATTCCCAGCCAGGATTCAAAGAAGTTGTGATCAACAATAGAACCGGCGATACCCATCGAAACGCCGCCCAGCGACAGATAGCTTTTACCTTTCATGCTGGCGACGGCCAAACCGGCGCGGGCAAAGCGCAGCAGTTTTTCTTCAACATCAGCAGGAATCGATGTGTCATCGGCATCCTGAACGTCATGACCGTAAATGGAGAATGCCGGGATGCCTTTCTGGCTGTGAGCTGCCAGAGCCGCTGCCAGGTAAACAGCGCCGGGACGTTCGGTGCCGTTAAAGCCCCAAATGGCTTTCGGGCGGGTTGGATCCATGTCGATGGTTTCACTGCCATAGCACCAGCAAGGGGTTACCGTAATGGTGAGGCCTACATTCTGACTGCTGAATTTTTCTTCGCAAGCAGCGGCTTCAGCCATACCCGCGATACAGGTATCGGAAATGACACACTCGACGGCAGCTCCACAGGCATGGCGCAGTTTCTCGGTCAGCAGTGCGGCCGTGGCTTTCGCCATATTCATTGTTTGTTCTTCAAGCGACTCACGAACACCCATGCGACGACCGTCAATAACCGGGCGGATACCAATTTTCGGTAAGCTGATTTTTTTCATTACAGATTCCTCACTTTATTCGGAAAATATGTTCAGTTAGTTGCCGTTTGAGAACGGAAACGGGCAAAGATAAAGATGACTGCGAAGCAGAGTGCGGGGATCAGTTCAGCTGTGGGGATGTTGCCCGCAGCGTCACTGACAAAACCCATGACCGGAGTGACAATACCGCCGCCAATAATGGTCATAACGATGAAGGACGAACCGTATTTGGTGTCCTGGCCGAGATTCTTAATGCCCAGCGAGAAGATTGTTGGGTACTGAATCGACATAAAGGCACTGCATAAAGTCAGGGCTATTAAACCCACATGACCGCCAGCGAAGGCTGAGATCAGGCACAGTGCCATAGCAATTAATGCGTAGGCTGCCAGGACTTTGTGTGGTGCGAAGCGACTGATGAGCCAGGTACCGGTGAAACGACCAATAAAGAAGCACACCATGGTTCCGGTTAAATAGTTAGCGGCAAAGCCTGCTGTCATACCTGGAATTTCTTCTACAGCGTAGCGAATTAAATAGCTCCAGCAGGCCGTTTGTGCGCCAACGTAGCAGAATTGCGCTAATACTGCCCAGCGCCAGTGGCGAATACGCGCCAGGCGAGAAAGCGATGCGGAGAACGATCCTTGTTTGGCGTCACTGTGATTATCACTCTGCAATGCCGGGAATTTCGTCAGCATGATCAGCAGGGCGACCAGTAACACGATAGCCACGATGATCATATAAGGTGTCTGTACCGATAATACCAGGCTGTGTTTATACGCACTCAATTGCTCTGGAGACATTTTATCGAGAACGTCTTGCGATTGATGTGGCACGTTAGACAAAATAAGACTTTGCCCAAAGACAACCGCGATAATTGCGCCAAATGAGTTAAATGTTTGCGCAAGATTTAAGCGGAAGTGACCACTGCTTTCCGGCCCTAATACCGTAACAAAAGGGTTTGCGGCAGTTTCCAGACAACCTAATCCGGCTGCAATAATAAATAGGCCAACTAAAAACAAGGTGTAGTTCATTATTTCTGCGGCGGGCCAGAATAATGCAGCGCCGAAGGCATATAAAAACAATCCGGTAATAATCCCTGCTTTATAACTGAGTTTTTTCATCAATATCCCGGCAGGGATTGGGATAATGAAATAACCAAAGTAAAAGGCCGATTGGATCAGGCCAGCCTGGAAATTTGTCAGCGTAAAAGCCTGCTGGAATTGAGGCAATAAAATGTCGTTAAGGTTATTGGCTACCGCCCAAAGAAAAAACAGTGAGCACAGCAGTGCAAATGGAATAATGTAACTTCTGCTTTGCCCTGCATCTTTATCTACCGCACGGTAACTCTGCGTTTGTATTGATGTGTTTCCCATAGCATCCTCTTAGGTTCAGAAGCTTAAGCACGTAATCGGTTATGTTTTCAAAAGTGCAAAACCAGCGAGTTCGGGCTTCATATCAGTAAATATTTGCCTGTCTGAAATGAACTCATGGATTCATTTTCAAATAAAAAACGCTCTGTAATATGACGGCGGTCACACTTATTAGCCGGAAGGTGACTTTATGTGACTACCATCACTTTAATAATCGAAATTTCATGCCCGTTTCAGAAAATAAATCATAAAAAACACAAACCAGATGACCGTATTAATTGTTTGTGCCGAAAACGGGCATTCCTGGCAGGGAAGAGTAGAAAAATGACCGTTTTGATAAATATTTTTAAGAGCGGTCATTTTTAATGGGGTTATAAAAAGAGAAATTGCAGTTATTTACTGTGATTAGTTGAACCAGGTCACAAAATATAAGCTTGTGAATTTCTTTCTGGTTAATCAGGAAGAATATGGTGAGTAATTAAACGGCTAATTCAATAGTGTGAAAGGAACAACATTATTGCCCTGTTTTGAATCAGAGAGAGGTAGCTAATGGAACGAAATAAACTTGCTCGTCAGATTATTGACACTTGCCTGGAAATGACTCGCCTGGGGCTGAACCAGGGGACAGCGGGTAACGTCAGTGTACGTTATCAGGATGGGATGCTGATTACGCCTACAGGTATTCCATATGAAAAACTGACGGAGTCGCATATTGTCTTTATTGATGGCAACGGCAAACATGAGGAAGGAAAACTCCCCTCAAGCGAGTGGCGTTTCCATATGGCGGCCTATCAAAGCAGACCGGATGCCAACGCGGTTGTTCACAATCATGCCGTTCATTGTACGGCAGTTTCCATTCTTAACCGACCGATCCCCGCTATTCACTACATGATTGCGGCGGCTGGCGGTAATTCTATTCCTTGCGCGCCTTATGCGACCTTTGGAACACGCGAACTTTCTGAACATGTTGCGCTGGCTCTCAAAATTCGTAAGGCAACTTTGTTACAACATCATGGGCTTATCGCTTGTGAGGCGAATCTGGAGAAAGCGTTATGGCTGGCGCATGAAGTTGAAGTGCTGGCACAACTTTACCTGACGACCCTGGCGATTACGGACCCGGTGCCAGTGCTGAGCGATGAAGAGATTGCCGTAGTGCTGGAGAAATTCAAAACCTACGGGTTACGGATTGAAGAGTAATTTCGTAAAGCAACAAGGAGAAGGATGATGGCTAACAGAATGATTCTGAACGAAACGGCATGGTTTGGTCGGGGTGCTGTTGGGGCTTTAACCGATGAGGTGAAACGCCGTGGTTATCAGAAGGCGCTGATCGTCACCGATAAAACGCTGGTGCAATGCGGCGTGGTGGCGAAAGTGACCGATAAGATGGATGCTGCAGGGCTGGCATGGGCGATTTACGACGGCGTAGTGCCCAACCCAACAATTACTGTCGTCAAAGAAGGGCTCGGTGTATTCCAGAATAGCGGCGCGGATTACCTGATCGCTATTGGTGGCGGTTCTCCACAGGATACGTGTAAAGCGATTGGCATTATCAGCAACAATCCGGAGTTTGCCGATGTGCGTAGCCTGGAAGGGCTTTCCCCGACCAATAAACCCAGTGTACCGATTCTGGCAATCCCCACCACAGCAGGTACTGCGGCAGAAGTGACCATTAACTACGTGATCACTGACGAAGAAAAACGGCGCAAGTTTGTTTGCGTTGATCCGCATGATATCCCGCAGGTGGCGTTTATTGACGCTGACATGATGGATGGTATGCCTCCAGCGCTGAAAGCCGCGACGGGTGTCGATGCGCTCACTCATGCTATTGAGGGGTATATTACCCGTGGCGCGTGGGCGCTAACCGATGCACTGCACATTAAAGCGATTGAAATCATTGCTGGGGCGCTGCGAGGATCGGTTGCTGGTGATAAGGATGCCGGAGAAGAAATGGCGCTCGGGCAGTATGTTGCGGGTATGGGCTTCTCGAATGTTGGGTTAGGGTTGGTGCATGGTATGGCGCATCCACTGGGCGCGTTTTACAACACGCCACACGGTGTTGCGAACGCCATCCTGTTACCGCATGTCATGCGCTATAACGCTGACTTTACCGGTGAGAAGTACCGCGATATCGCGCGCGTTATGGGCCTGAAAGTGGAAGGTATGAGCCTGGAAGAGGCGCGTAATGCCGCTGTTGAAGCGGTGTTTGCTCTCAACCGTGATGTCGGTATTCCGCCACATTTACGTGATGTTGGTGTACGCAAGGAAGACATTCCGGCACTGGCGCAGGCGGCACTGGATGATGTTTGTACCGGTGGCAACCCGCGTGAAGCAACGCTTGAGGATATTGTAGAGCTTTACCATACCGCCTGGTAAATGCGCTGATGTGATAATGCCGGATGCGACGCTAGCCGTGTCTTATCCGGCATATAAGTGCATTAAATTCAATGTGTTGATAATCGTTTGCATCCGGCACGCCGTTACCGTACCAACCGCAATTGCTGTAAATTGCCGTCGATATGCAAATCGGTTTGTAAGCGGGCAATATCGCGGCACAGAAACGCCATCTCTTTATGGGTTTCTAATTTTTTGCGCCACTTTTCGGCAACCGCATCCAGATTCTCATATATCCCTTCCAGACTCTGAAACTCGACCAGTAGCTGTGTGGCGCTTTTTGGTCCGATCCCCGCAACACCCGGTACCTTTGAACTGCTGATCCCCGCAAGCCCCCAGTAATCGGGCAACTGCTGCGGTTGAACGCCAAATTCTTTATCGATAAATGGCGCATCCAGCCAACGTTTCTGGAAGTAATCACGAATACGTAATGTCGGTGAAAGTAACTGACAGTAGCCTTTATCTGTCGAAACAATCGTTGCCTGATGCCCGGCCTGTGTCACTTTGACCGCCAGCGTGGCGGCTAAGTCATCGGCTTCGTTGCCGCTGGCGGACCAGCACGGGACGCCGCGTTGCTCAAAGGCGGCGCGTAATGCAGGTATCTCGTTGTGCAACTCTTCCGGCATTGGTGGTCGACCCGCTTTGTAATCTGGTAAACGCTGATGACGCCAGCCGCTACTGCGGTTTTCATCATCAAAAACGGCGACCGCGTGGGTTGGCTGGCTGTGCATAATGAGCTGATCGAGCGCGTGCTGGCAGGTTTCGACACAGGGCGAACCCTGAACGGCATGAATGCGACGAATAAGATTCAGTGCATCGACAATAAGCAAATGAACAGCCACGATAACCCCCTTAAAGATCAGGCGATAAGGGTAACATTCGATGCCAGAACAGGCTATGGCTGGATGAGAAAACGGGAAGAGGCCTCGCAAAACGAGGCCTCCGGGAGAGATTAATCGCAGGCAACGATCTTCATTGCCAGGCCACCGCGAGAGGTTTCGCGGTACTTGGCGTTCATATCTTTACCTGTTTCGTACATGGTCTCGATAACTTTATCGAGGCAGACGCGCGGCTCGCTGGTACGGCGCAGCGCCATACGTGCAGCATTTACCGCTTTCACTGCCGCAATGGCGTTACGCTCGATGCATGGCACCTGGACCTGTCCAGCAACCGGGTCACACGTCAGACCGAGGTTGTGCTCCATGGCGATTTCCGCCGCGATGCACACCTGCGCCGGGCTTGCGCCTAACAGTTCTGCCAGACCAGCCGCCGCCATTGAGCACGCCACGCCAACTTCACCCTGGCAACCCACTTCGGCACCAGAAATCGACGCGTTCATCTTATAAAGAGAACCAATGGCGCTGGCTACCAGCAGGTAACGAGCCAGTGAGTTAGCGTTCACTTCGCGGATAAACTTATCGTAGTACGCCAGCACAGCTGGGATAATCCCGCACGCACCGTTAGTCGGCGCAGTCACCACGCGACCGCCAGCAGCGTTCTCTTCGTTCACTGCCAGTGCAAACATGTTGATCCAGTCAACAACCGCCATCGGGTCAGTGGTGGTTTTATCCTGGCTGACCAGCATCCGGCGTAGTGCCGCAGCACGGCGTGGAACGCGCAGTTTGCCAGGTAACACGCCTTCGGTAGAAATACCGCGCTCAATACCGCCACGCATGACTTCCCAGACGTTCGCCAGGTGCTGTTCCAGCTCTTCTTTGCTGTGCAGCGCCAGCTCGTTTTTCATCATCAGGCCAGAGAGTGACAGCCCGGTTTCCTGACAATGTTTTTGCAGATCGGCTGCTGAACTGTACGGATAAGGAACTTCAACCGGTGCGCTATCCTGCTGACCAAAATGTTCTTCATCAACAATAAAGCCACCGCCGATAGAGTAATAAGTCTGGCTGTAAACGACTTTATCGCCCGCCAGCGCGGTAATGCGCATACCGTTTTCATGCAGAGAAAGGTTGTCGGCATGGAAGTTCATGCACTGATCAACCGGGAACTCCACTTCATGCTGACCGTTTGCCAGCATCAGGCGACCATGAGTATTCACATCCTGAATAAAACCAGGGATGGAATCGATATCCACGGTATCCGGCAGGTTACCCGCCAGACCCATAATTATGGCGATATCAGTGTGGTGGCCTTTACCGGTCAGAGAGAGCGAGCCGTACACGTCAACCACCACGCGGGTCACGTCTTTAAGCAGGTCACGGGCAATCAGATCGTCGGTAAATTGTTTACCCGCTTTCATTGGTCCAACGGTATGAGAACTGGAAGGGCCAATGCCGATTTTGAAAATATCGAATACGCTAATCATAGGAAATACATCGCGTTAAAACGGAGGAAGCGCCGCCCGAAAGCGGCGCGAAAGGACTTAGCTGAACAGAGAGTAGAAGATTGCGGAGATTGCAATCAGACCCATCACGACAACGAATACGTTGCTGATGTGACCGCTGTACTTACGCATTGCCGGTACTTTCTGAATTGCGTACATCGGCATCAGGAACAGGATCATCGCGATGATTGGGCCGCCCAGGGTTTCAATCATACCCAGGATGCTCGGGTTCAGGGTGGCAACAATCCAGGTCGTTACCAGCATGAACAGCGCAGTGATACGGTTCAGCTTGTTGATTTCGATAGACTTACCTTTACCACGCAGAGATTTAATCACCATACCGTTGAAGCCTTCACGTGCGCCCAGGTAGTGGCCGAGGAAGGATTTGGTGATAGCGATAATCGCGATAATCGGAGCCATCCACGCGATGATCGGCGCGTTAAAGTGGTTAGCCAGGTAAGACAGAATCGAGATGTTCTGCTCTTTAGCCGCAGCCAGGTCTGCCGGAGTCAGGCTCAGTACGCAGCTGAAGACGAAGAACATTACGGTCAGCACCATCATGATGTGTGCGAATGCCAGGATCTTAGAGCATTTCTGTTCTGCCATATCGCCGTACTCTTCACGCTTCGCAACGGCGAAAGAAGAGATGATCGGAGAGTGGTTGAACGAGAACACCATTACCGGAATTGCCAGCCACAGGGTCATCCACAGACCGTTTCCGGTTGCAGATGCAGTGTCCAGAGACAGTGTTTCCAGTGCTGCGCCGTTCCACTGCGGGATCAGGTACAGAGCCAGCAGCATCAGTACGCCAACAAACGGGAATACCAGAATGCTCATCGCTTTAACGATCATCTGCTCACCGAAGCGAACGATGGTCATCATACCCACGATCAGGATCAGCGACAGAATCGCACGCGGCGGTGGTGTCATACCCAGCTGGTGAGACATGAAGCTTTCAACTGTATTGGTGATTGCCACGCTATAAACCAGCAGGATCGGGTAGATAGCGAAGAAGTAGAGCAGGGTAATCAGTTTACCTGCGCCAATACCAAAGTGTTCTTCTACAACCTCGGTGATGTCTTCGCCTGGGTTTTTACCAGACAGTACGAAGCGAGTCAGGCCGCGGTGAGCAAAAAATGTCATCGGGAACGCAAGGATAGCCATGATGATCAGCGGGATCATACCGCCAACACCGGCGTTGATTGGCAGGAACAGCACGCCCGCGCCGATTGCCGTGCCGTAAAGGCCCAGCATCCACATGGTGTCTGTCTTGCGCCAGGCACTACGAGAGTCTTTCGACGCAATCGTGCTGGTTTGAGTCGTTTCCATCTATTTCTCCTGGAGGAATGCAAATAATTCAGCTTTTAGCCAGTTCAGCCCGGGAAGGTGCCTGACCGTAAAAATGAAATCTGTCTATCGGCGATGGCTTAATCATTTACCGCCGTAATAATTTGAGGGCGGAAAGATACACACAAGTTATGTATCTATCAGTGATCTTGATCCCAAATACAATAATCTACTTGGAAGATAGATTATCCCAACGCTTTACTCTGTAAATCAAAAGTAAAAGAGAATTTAAGGGCAATATTTGCCCATTAAACGACATCTGACTTCTTCCGGGGCGCGCAATATATGTAGGTTGAACTGAAAAAATCAATACTTTTAGTTAATCATGGCGATAATTTCTTTTTCATAGCGATAAAATGTGGTTTATGAAAATAGGGAAACGTTTGCGTTACAACATAAATTGTATGACATATTAACTATAATGATATTTATCGCGTGAGGGTGGTAAGAAACATTCATATAACAAATGAAATAAATTGATGGGTATGTGACCAAAAACGAGAAAACCCGGCAACAAACGTCACCGGGGGAGGGAGATTACGTGCAGATTTCGTAGCAAGGGATGTAGGCTGAGCCTGGCAACTTCATACGATGCTGGGCAACAAAACCCTGTAGCAGGTCATCCATACGACGCATAATCTCTTTATCGCCGTTGATTTTATAAGGACCAAACTCTTCAATGGCGCGAATACCGACTTCTTTTACGTTACCCGCCACAATACCGGAGAACGCACGGCGCAGGTCGGCAGCCAGCACTTCAACGGGTTGATCCGGGTAAAGCTTCAGATTAGCCATATTCTCGTGAGACGGCTCAAACGGCATTTGCAAATCTGGCGCAATGCGCATTGACCAGTTAAAGCTGTAGGCATCGCCTGTGTCGCGGCGATTTTCTTTCACCAGCGGCATCGATTTTTTCATCTGACGAGCGACTTCAGCGGCGTCATCAATGATGATGCGGTAATGGCGGCGCGCGTTTTCACCCAACGTATGCACGACAAACTCGTCCAGTACGCGGAAGTAGTCGGCGCTCTCTTTCGGGCCGGTGAGGAGCAATGGTAAAACCTGATCTTTGTTGGCCGGGTTCATTAAAATTCCCAGCAAATACAGCAACTCTTCTGCCGTACCCACACCGCCAGGGAAGATAATGATACCGTGAGCGATACGGACAAACGCTTCCAGACGTTTTTCGATATCCGGCATGATGATCAATTCGTTGACCAGCGGGTTAGGCGGTTCAGCGGCGATAATCGATGGCTCTGTCATACCAATAAAACGACTGTCTTTGTAACGCTGCTGTGCGTGTCCGACCGCAGCACCTTTCATTGGCGCTTCCATCGCTCCCGGACCACAGCCGGTGCAGATATTCAGCTCACGCAGGCCCAGCTGATTCCCGACGCGACGGGCATACAAATACTCGTTTTCGTTAATTGAGTGCCCGCCCCAGCAGACCACCATATTTGGCGCTTCACCAACATGCAGCGCGCGAGCGTTACGCAAGATGGAAAAGACCAGGTTAGTGATGTGGACGGAGTTGTCGAGATTCAGGTTGGGAAAACGAACGGTGTTATGGATTTGCCCGTAAACGAAGAGAATGTCGCGCAGAACCGCGAACAAGTTGGCCTGCAAAGCGCGAATAATTCGCCCATCGACAAAAGCCTCTTCCGGGGGATTAATCAGTTCCAGCTTTACGCCGCGTTCACGGCGCAGGACGTTAATATCGAAATTTTCAAAACGAGACAGCAATTCTTTGCTGTTATCGGTCAAACTACCGGAGTTCAGTACGGCAAGTGAACAGTTGCGAAACAGTTGATAGAGGTCGCTGCTGGCGGTGCGTTTAAGCATATCCACTTCCAGCTGCGACAACATATCCATGGAGCCAAGCGGGCTAATATGTGTAATCAAGAAAAACTCCTTATGGGACGAATATCGTCATTCCCTTTGATTACAATAGCCCTGCCTGATGACCTTTCACAACCTTCTGCGTGAATCCAGCACGCAAAATTGAGAAAAAATTTATTGCCGAACCAGTCTTGTGGTCGATGGGACAAAATCGCTATTACTGCGCCACGGGTTAATGTCCAGACCGCCACGACGGGTATAACGTGCGTAAACGCTCAATTTCTCTGGCTGGCAGAAGCGTAACAGGTCATTAAAGATGCGTTCCACGCACTGTTCGTGGAACTCGTTGTGATGGCGGAAAGAGACCAGGTAACGCAGCAGTTTTTCTCTGTCAATTTGGCGTCCACGATACTGAATTTGGATCGATCCCCAATCTGGTTGATGGGTGATCAGGCAGTTTGATTTCAGCAGGTGGCTGACGAGCGTCTCTTCTACTACTTTTTCGCCACTGGTGGCATTCTCCAGATAGTCAGTAGTGAATTCATAGTTATCGATAGTGATATCCTGGTCATCAATGCAAGTGCCATTGAAATGACCTATCGGTTGGCCTTCCAGTTCATCAAGACGATATAACGCCACGCTAACCTTACCCTGAGCGCAAGTGCTTAAGTCGCGCTCCAGCGTCTGGCGCACCTCATCCCAGTTATTAAAACGCGTCTGGTTAAAACTGTTGAGATAGAGCTTAAAACTCTTCGACTCAATCAGATTTGCGCTGGTGTAATCAAGTTCAACATGACCGACGGCGACCTGCGGCAAACCTTTCGCATTCAGCCAGGAAAGTTCATATAGCGTCCAGATATCCGTACCGTGAAAAGGCAGGTTATCCGCTTTCAGACCCAGCGGATCGCGATTCAGACTACGCGGAACGCCTTGCAGTAGGCTGGCGTCATAGGTATCCCGGTAATCGGTTGATTTTCCAAGAGTCAGGCCCGCAAGTGCCTGATGGTTTGCATAAGAAGACATGTTTCACCGTCATAAACCAGATAAACTAAACGACAAGTGTATCTGGTTTAAGTGAAGAGAGAAATTAGTGGACGATTTGACCGCACAAGCCCTGAAAGATTTTACTGCACGCTACTGCGATGCGTGGCATGAAGAGCATAAAAGCTGGCCGTTGAGTGAGGAACTGTACGGTGTTCCTTCACCGTGCATTATTTCAACTACCGAAGATGCCGTATACTGGCAACCCCAGCCGTTTACCGGGGAACAAAATGTAAACGCGGTTGAACGTGCTTTTGATATTGTGATACAACCCACAATTCATACCTTTTATACGACTCAGTTTGCCGGGGATATGCACGCGCAGTTTGGCGATATCAAACTGACATTGCTGCAAACCTGGAGTGAAGACGACTTCCGTCGGGTGCAGGAAAATCTGATTGGTCATCTGGTGACTCAGAAAAGGCTAAAACTGCCGCCCACGCTATTTATCGCGACGCTGGAAGAAGAGTTAGAGGTGATCTCGGTGTGTAATCTCTCCGGTGAAGTGTGCAAAGAGACGCTGGGAACACGTAAACGGACGCATTTAGCCTCAAATCTTGCGGAATTCCTTAATCAACTTAAGCCTCTTCTGTAATCCAAATACCCCATCTGGTTGTGAGAGATCTCTTACAGACTCTGTAGGAGATCGCCAGGAAATAAGCGAATACTTAAAAAGATAAGAATCGTTATTTTCATTTAAAATCAATATATTGCTTGTCAATTCTTAACTTTCATATGAAATTTTCCTTAAGGCATTGTCTGTAAGCGCCTTGTAAGACTTCGCGAAAAAGACGATTCTATCTTCGTCGACAGGGAGTCAGACAACGAAGTGAACATCAGGATGATGACACTTCTGAAGGACACACCAGGATGGTGTTTCAGGGAAAGGCTTCTGGATGAAGCGAAGAGGATGACGCAGGACGCGTTAAAGGACACCTCCAGGATGGAGAATGAGAACCGGTCAGGATGATTCGGTGGGTCAGGAAGGCCAGGAACACTTCAGGATGAAGTATCACATCGGGGTGGTGTGAGCAGGAAGCAATAGTTCAGGATGAACGATTGGTCGCAAGGCCAGAGGAAAAGTTGTCAAGGATGAGCAGGGAGCAACAAAAGTAGCTGGAATGCTGCGAAACGAACCGGGAGCACTGTGAATACAGTGCTCCCTTTTTTTATTCCTGCTATCCTTCGCGGCAGTTTTTCTTATTGAGGTTGCTTTATGACCACTCATGACCGCGTTCGTTTCCAGTTGCAGGCGCTTGAAGCGTTACTGCGTGAACATCAGCACTGGCGAAACGATGAACCCCAGCCGCATCAATTTAATAGTACCCAACCGTTCTTTATGGACACCATGGAACCACTGGAGTGGTTGCAGTGGGTGCTGATCCCGCGAATGCACGATTTGTTAGAAAACAACCAGCCGTTACCGGGCGCTTTTGCCGTTGCTCCCTATTATGAAATGGCGCTGGCGACGGACCACCCGCAACGCGCGCTTATTCTGGCTGAGCTGGAAAAACTGGATGCTCTTTTTGCGGATGATGCGAGCTAATGCTGGAAATACTCTATCAGGATGAATGGCTGGTTGCGGTAAATAAACCCTCCGGCTGGCTGGTTCACCGCAGCTGGCTGGATCGCGACGAGAAAGTAGTGGTCATGCAAACCGTGCGTGACCAGATAGGCCAGCATGTGTTTACTGCTCATCGTCTGGACCGACCCACTTCTGGTGTGTTGTTGATGGGATTATCCAGCGAGGCCGGACGGCTGCTGGCACAACAGTTTGAACAGCACCAAATCCAGAAACGTTACCATGCGATTGTGCGCGGCTGGTTGATGGAAGAAGCGGTGCTGGATTATCCACTGGTGGAAGAACTGGACAAAATCGCTGATAAATTTGCCCGCGAAGATAAAGGCCCGCAGCCAGCAGTGACGCATTATCGCGGTCTGGCGACCGTAGAAATGCCGGTAGCGACCGGACGTTACCCGACCACGCGCTACGGCCTGGTGGAACTGGAGCCGAAAACCGGACGTAAGCACCAGCTCCGTCGCCATCTTGCCCATTTGCGCCACCCGATTATTGGCGACAGCAAACATGGTGATTTACGCCAGAATCGCAGCGGTGCTGAACATTTTGGCCTTCAGCGGTTAATGCTGCATGCCAGTCAGTTGTCATTGACGCATCCTTTTACTGGCGAGCCGCTGACTATTCACGCGGGCCTGGACGACACCTGGATGCAGGCGTTATCACAATTTGGCTGGCGGGGTCTGCTTCCTGAAAATGAAAGGGTTGAGTTCAGTGCGCCATCGGGTCAGGATGGAGAGATAAGTTCCTAATCCAGGGAGAAAACGGTATGGCGGAAATTGGTATTTTTGTCGGCACTATGTACGGAAATTCGCTGTTAGTGGCGGAAGAAGCGGAAGCAATTCTGACCGCGCAGGGCCACAAAGCAACGGTATTTGAAGATCCTGAATTAAGCGACTGGCTGCCCTATCAGGATAAGTATGTTCTGGTGGTTACGTCCACGACCGGGCAGGGCGACCTTCCTGATTGCATTGTGCCGCTCTTTCAGGGAATTAAAGATACCCTGGGCTTCCAGCCGAATCTGCGTTATGGCGTGATTGCGCTCGGCGACAGTAGTTATGTGAATTTCTGCAATGGCGGCAAACAGTTCGATACCTTGTTGCAGGAACAGAGCGCTCAGCGAGTGGGAGAAATGCTGTTGATTGACGCCAGTGAGAACCCGGAACCGGAAACGGAATCAAATCCGTGGGTCGAACATTGGGGCACGCTGTTGTCCTGATACGTTCAGCGAGCGGTAAATGCCGTTTTAGCAGTGCTGAATCGAATCTTTTCAGGCAAATGCCAGTAAAAACTGCTTCATAGCGCGGATTTTTACTGGCGTTTGCCTGGAGTCAAGCGATCCATTTCATACTCTTCTTTATTTCTTCGATTTAACCCTTCCTTTCTTGTTTTTGTTTTCATTTCCGTGAAGTGGATTCCACCGTCCAGGGCTAATGCCAAAATCGGGCCTCATTGAACGCATTAATGTTGTGTTGTTGCACGGTGAGCCGCTATGGCGCGCTTTTTATACTGCTATTGCCAGATATAAACACGCGCCGTATTCGGCGAACGACCTATAAAAACGGCAAAAAACACCCTACGTCACCTCTGATTTCCTGGCGATGTCGCAGTCCAGAGTGAGCGTGGCTAACGCGAATTTTCAGGAGTGCAACAATGAGTTCTTTAAGTCAGGCTGCGAGCAGTGTGGAAAAACGCACGAATGCTCGTTACTGGATAGTGGTGATGTTGTTTATCGTCACATCCTTCAACTACGGCGACCGCGCTACGCTCTCTATCGCCGGTTCGGAAATGGCCAAAGATATCGGCCTTGATCCTGTGGGAATGGGCTATGTGTTCTCTGCTTTCTCATGGGCTTATGTTATCGGGCAGATCCCTGGTGGTTGGTTGCTGGATCGTTTTGGTTCAAAACGCGTCTACTTCTGGTCGATCTTTATCTGGTCGATGTTTACCTTGCTGCAAGGCTTCGTCGATATCTTTAGTGGATTCGGCATTATCGTTGCCCTGTTTACGCTGCGCTTCCTGGTCGGGCTTGCTGAAGCGCCCTCTTTCCCCGGCAACAGTCGCATTGTTGCGGCCTGGTTTCCGGCGCAGGAAAGGGGAACGGCGGTGTCGATTTTTAACTCCGCTCAATACTTCGCAACGGTGATCTTCGCGCCGATTATGGGCTGGCTGACGCATGAAGTGGGCTGGTCACACGTCTTTTTCTTTATGGGCGGTCTGGGCATTGTCATCAGCTTTATCTGGTTGAAAGTCATCCACGAGCCAAATCAACATCCGGGTGTAAATCAGAAAGAGCTGGAGTACATCGCCGCGGGTGGCGCGCTGATCAATATGGATCAGCAAAACACCAAAGTTAAAGTGCCGTTCAGCGTGAAGTGGGGGCAGATCAAACAGCTGCTCGGGTCACGGATGATGATCGGCGTTTATATCGGTCAGTACTGTATCAACGCCCTGACTTACTTCTTTATTACCTGGTTCCCGGTTTATCTGGTGCAGGCGCGTGGGATGTCGATTCTGAAAGCGGGCTTTGTGGCTTCCGTTCCGGCGGTTTGCGGTTTTATCGGCGGTGTGCTGGGTGGGATTATTTCCGACTGGCTGATGCGCCGCACGGGATCGCTGAACATTGCGCGTAAAACACCGATCGTAATGGGCATGTTGCTGTCGATGGTGATGGTGTTCTGCAACTACGTCAACGTTGAGTGGATGATCATCGGCTTTATGGCGCTGGCCTTCTTCGGTAAGGGCATCGGGGCGCTGGGTTGGGCAGTAATGGCAGATACCGCGCCAAAAGAGATCAGCGGTCTTTCCGGTGGCCTGTTCAACATGTTCGGTAACATTTCTGGCATCGTCACGCCAATCGCAATTGGTTATATCGTTGGCACGACTGGCTCCTTTAATGGGGCGCTGATTTATGTTGGTGTTCATGCCTTAATCGCGGTACTGAGCTACCTGGTGTTGGTGGGCGATATCAAGCGTATCGAGTTGAAACCTGTTGCGGGGCAATAAGATGGCGACACAATCCAGTCCTGTTATTACTGATATGAAAGTCATTCCGGTGGCCGGGCATGACAGCATGTTGCTTAATATTGGTGGTGCACATAACGCATATTTCACCCGCAATATTGTGGTACTCACCGATAACGCCGGGCATACCGGCATTGGTGAAGCGCCGGGCGGAGAGGTGATTTATCAGACACTGGTCGAGGCTATTCCGATGGTGCTGGGCCAGGAAGTTGCGCGCCTGAATAAAGTGGTTCAGCAGGTGCATAAAGGTAATCAGGCAGCCGATTTTGATACCTTCGGCAAAGGTGCCTGGACTTTTGAATTGCGCGTTAATGCCGTGGCGGCGCTGGAAGCCGCCTTGCTTGACCTGCTAGGTAAGGCGCTGAATGTTCCGGTCTGCGAACTGTTAGGGCCAGGCAAGCAACGTGATGCTATTACCGTTCTCGGTTATCTGTTTTATATCGGTGATCGGACCAAAACCGATCTTCCTTATCTGGAAAATACTCCGGGCAACCATGAGTGGTATCAATTGCGGCATCAGAAAGCGATGAACAGCGAAGCCGTTGTGCGTCTGGCGGACGCCTCACAGGATCGCTATGGCTTTAAAGATTTCAAACTTAAGGGCGGAGTGTTACCTGGCGAGCAAGAAATCGACACTGTTCGTGCATTGAAGAAACGCTTCCCGGATGCGCGGATTACCGTTGATCCCAACGGAGCATGGCTGCTTGATGAAGCTATTTCTCTGTGCAAAGGGCTGAATGATGTTCTCACCTATGCCGAAGATCCGTGTGGCGCAGAACAGGGTTTCTCCGGACGTGAAGTGATGGCGGAATTTCGGCGGGCGACCGGCTTGCCCGTCGCGACTAATATGATCGCCACCAACTGGCGCGAAATGGGCCATGCGGTGATGCTCAATGCGGTAGATATTCCACTTGCCGACCCGCACTTCTGGACGCTTTCCGGTGCAGTCCGCGTAGCGCAGCTTTGCGACGACTGGGGGCTGACCTGGGGCTGCCATTCCAATAACCACTTTGATATCTCTCTGGCGATGTTTACCCATGTGGGCGCGGCGGCACCGGGTAATCCTACCGCTATCGATACCCACTGGATTTGGCAGGAGGGCGATTGTCGCCTGACCAAAAATCCGCTGGAGATTAAAAATGGAAAAATTGCCGTTCCTGATGCGCCCGGTCTGGGCGTGGAACTGAACTGGGAGCAGGTACAAAAGGCGCATGAGGCCTATAAACGTCTGCCTGGCGGTGCGCGTAACGACGCGGGCCCGATGCAGTACCTGATCCCCGGCTGGACCTTTGACCGTAAACGTCCCGTTTTCGGCCGTCATTGATTTTGAAAAAGGACATAAAGATGAGTTCTCAATTTTCGACGCCTGTTGTTACTGAAATGCAGGTCATCCCGGTGGCGGGCCATGACAGTATGCTGATGAATCTGAGTGGTGCACACGCACCGTTCTTCACGCGTAATATTGTGATTATCAAAGATAATTCTGGTCACACTGGGGTAGGGGAAATTCCCGGCGGCGAGAAAATCCGTAAAACGCTGGAAGATGCGATTCCGCTGGTGGTGGGTAAAACGCTGGGTGAATACAAAAACGTTCTGACGCTGGTGCGTAATACATTTGCCGATCGTGATGCCGGCGGGCGCGGTTTGCAGACATTTGACCTGCGGACCACTATTCATGTGGTTACCGGGATAGAAGCGGCAATGCTGGATCTGCTGGGGCAGCATCTGGGGGTTAACGTGGCATCGCTGCTGGGCGATGGTCAACAGCGTAGCGAAGTCGAAATGCTCGGTTATCTGTTCTTCGTCGGTAATCGCAAAGCCACACCGCTGCCGTATCAAAGCCAGCCGGATGATCAATGTGACTGGTATCGCCTGCGTCACGAAGAAGCGATGACGCCGGATGCGGTGGTGCGCCTGGCGGAAGCGGCATATGAAAAATATGGCTTCAACGATTTCAAACTGAAGGGCGGTGTACTGGCCGGGGAAGAAGAAGCAGAGTCTATTGTGGCACTGGCGCAACGCTTCCCACAGGCGCGTATTACCCTCGATCCTAACGGTGCCTGGTCGCTGAACGAAGCGATTAAAATTGGTACATACCTGAAAGGTTCGCTGGCTTATGCAGAAGATCCGTGTGGTGCGGAGCAAGGTTTCTCCGGGCGTGAAGTGATGGCAGAGTTCCGTCGCGCGACTGGCCTGCCGACCGCAACCAATATGATCGCCACCGACTGGCGGCAGATGGGCCATACGCTCTCCCTGCAATCCGTTGATATCCCGCTGGCGGATCCGCATTTCTGGACGATGCAAGGTTCGGTACGTGTGGCGCAAATGTGCCATGAATTTGGCCTGACCTGGGGTTCACACTCTAACAACCACTTCGATATTTCTCTGGCGATGTTTACCCATGTAGCCGCTGCTGCACCGGGTAAAATTACTGCTATTGATACGCACTGGATCTGGCAGGAAGGCAATCAGCGTCTGACCAAAGAACCGTTTGAGATCAAAGGCGGGCTGGTACAGGTGCCGCAAAAACCAGGATTGGGCGTAGAAATCGATATGGATCAGGTGATGAAAGCCCACGAGCTGTATCAGAAACATGGGCTTGGTGCGCGTGACGATGCGATGGGAATGCAGTACCTGATTCCTGGCTGGACGTTTGATAACAAGCGCCCGTGCATGGTGCGTTAAGACTGAAAACAAAAACCGGCTCTGTCAGGAGCCGGTTTGAGACTGATGCCAAACGCAAAATTGCCTGTTGCGCTACGTATCAGGCCAACATACTTTTTAATTCATTGAATTTAATTGGTTTTGTAGGCAGGATAAGGCGTTAACGCCGCATCCGGCATAAACACAGGCACTTTGTCACCAGTCTGAAACCAGCTTCATAAAAAGCCGATTGCTACTCGACAAGACGTCCGTTACCCGAGAATTTTGCTGGCTTCGCGCGCTACATTATCCATCTCGTCTAACAGTTCCAGCAGCTCCGGCTCCAAATCTTCTTCTTTAGTACCGCTACGTAGCTGTTGTTCGATCAGTTGGCAGAGATTTTTCATACGCGGCACACCGCTATAGCCGCAACTGCCATGCAGTTTATGAATCAAATCAACCAGGCCTTCCGGGTTTTCTCCAACCAGCTGTTCCTCAACTTTGTTGCGAACTTCAGGCAGGAAATCGAGTAACATTTGCAGCATATCGCGCGCTAAATCGGTTTTTCCTGCTGCCTGGCGTAGTGCCAGTTGCCAGTCGAGGGTCGCATTCGGGTTCACCACAATTTCGTTGACTTCGGGCGTCACGACGCGAGAGGAAATACCGCTGCCAGGCTTATAGCGCAACAACAAATTATGCAATCGCTCTTCTTCAATCGGTTTCGCCAGATAATCGCTCATCCCTGCGCCAAGCAGCTTCTCTTTTTGCCCGGCCATTGCATGCGCCGTTACCGCGATAACCGGCGTTTGTTGCTGATGGGGGAGCTGGTGGATGAGTTCGCAGGCCCGAATGCCGTCCATGTCCGGCATTTGAATATCCATTAAGATCAAATCGAACGGCATCTGTTTCGCCCGTTCAACCGCCTGATGCCCGCTATCGCAAAGTTCCACATGTTGCACCATATCTTCCAGCAATGCGCCGATAAGTTTCAGGTTAGCGGGGTTGTCATCAACCGCCATGACTGTCATTGCCAGCTTACTTTCATCGGTTACAGGCAAAAGCGTGTTTTGTTTGTGATGACAAAATTCCGTCAGGGCAGGTAACAGGCGCGTAGGTGTTAATGGTTTCAGCAGACACGCGCCGATACCATCTTGCTTAAGTTTTTCAGCATTGACTTGTGCATGGCAAGGAAGTGCCAGCATCAGAAAATCGGTCATCGATACTGCTTTCGCTAATCGCTCATGTTGCATTGTTAGCGGCTCGCGGAAGGTCACCGCGATGCCTAACAACATCATGTCGTAATGCGCGGGAGGCAGCGCGGAGAACGTTGGGCTATAAACCACTTCCAGCGGCGTTTCACTTAAAATATCCAGCGTGCATTGCGCTGCTGCGGAGTTTGGTTCGACATAGGCCAGGCGCTTACCGGCGAGGCACTGGGTGGATGGCCCTTCGATAATAATGTTCGGGTTCAGATCGAGATTAATGTGGAACCAGAAAGTTGAACCACGATTCGGCTGGCTATGGAACGAAATATCACCGCCCATTTCATTAACCAGTTTTTGTGTAATCACCAGCCCCAGCCCGGTGCCACCATGACGGCGGGAAATACTGGCATCAGCCTGTCTGAAGGCCTGGAATAAGCGCGATTGGTCGCGTTCAGGAATACCAATGCCGGTATCCCGAATCTGCACTTCAATTTGCACTTTGGTATTACTCAGCGCACGTTTTTCTACCAGAATATCAATGTTGCCATTCTCGGTGAATTTAATTGCATTCCCCACCAGGTTAGTGATGATTTGCTGTAATCGTAGTGGGTCGCCGATAACGTTATCAGGCACGTCGCTTTTAATATTGAGCGTCAGTTCCAGCCCTTTATCGTGAGAAGAATGTGCCAGCAGGGTAACGACTTCATCCAGCGTGCTGCGTAGTGGGAATGGAATACTTTCCAGAATCAGCTTACCTGCTTCCAGTTTCGAGAAGTCGAGAACATCATTAATAATTGCCAGCAAATTATTTGCCGAACGTTCAATCGTATTCAGGTGATCGCGCTGCGTTGGTGTTAATTCTGTTTTCAGCGTCAGGCGGGTAAAGCCAATAACACCATTCAGTGGTGTACGCAGCTCGTGTGACATATTTGCCAGAAACTCGGATTTAATACGCGCCGCTTCCTGGGCGCGCTTTTTCGCCAGATCCAACTCAACGTTCTGAATTTCCATCTGCTCCAGCGTCTCACGCAGATCGGACGTCGCCTGGTCGATATTGTGTTGCATCTCTTCGTGATAAGCCGCCAGCGACATTGCCATCGAGTTGATACCGTTTTTCAGCATATCCAGCTCGCCGAGCATAAATCCTTCCACCCGGCTGTCGAGTTGCCCGCGACGGATGCGGTCGACGGTATTCACCATGTTGCGAATCGGGCCGGTAACATCGCGCATTAAGCGCCAGCCAAAAATAAGCGCAATACCGATACAAAACAGCATCATCACGCTGGAAATAAAGATCTCTTTATATTGCTGCAAGCGAACCGATTTAAGATCCAGCTCCAGCGCAATATATCCCAGCATATTTTGACTATTTTTGGCATCGCTACTGGGCGATTCGTCGGGGGAGTAACTTTCAGAAATAATCGGCGTGCGGAGGATCATTATATCGCCGTCACGAGTGACAGTGAGCTGGCGAGGAAACGGCACGTTGCTGCCGAGCTGCATTGATGAGGGATCAAGATGAAAATTGGAGGTGACAAAGAGTCGGTTATTTTCATCATAAACCGAAATCGCGCGAACAATATCAGAATGGCGACGATGCAGTACGCTTATTAACTGACCGATAGATTCGCGATTTTGCAGACTCATGCCATATTCAGTAGAAACTGCAAGCGGCTCAATAATGCTGGCACCGGCATCTTCCAGTTGACGCTGCAAGTCGTTATAGCGATGCACGACGAAAAAGATACTCAGCAATAAACCAATAAGGACGGTCGGTGCCAGGATCAGAATCATCATGCGTGCGCGCAGGCTGTAGTTGGTCATGGAGTTCCGTTATGGGACAATTAAGGTCACACTGTTAAATTGAGAAAGTCTCGCCAATGGCGCAATTCTACTCTGCAAAACGACGCACGACGACGCGTCAGATCATAACCGTTTCAGTCAATGACCTCGACTCTTTTGGTCAGGGCGTGGCGCGACATAACGGCAAAACGTTATTTATTCCTGGATTATTGCCACAGGAAAACGCGGAAGTTACTGTTACTGAAGATAAAAAACAGTACGCCCGCGCTAAAGTCGTACGCCGGTTAAGCGATAGCCCGGAACGCGAAACGCCACGCTGCCCTCATTTTGGCGTATGCGGTGGCTGTCAGCAACAACACGCCAGCGAGGATTTACAGCAGCGAAGCAAAAGTGCGGCACTCGCCCGATTAATGAAACACGAAGTCTCTGAAGTGATCGCCGATGTTCCCTGGGGCTATCGCCGTCGCGCGCGTTTAAGTTTGAACTACTTACCGAAAACACAGCAACTTCAGATGGGGTTTCGCAAAGCGGGCTCCAGTGACATTGTCGACGTTAAACAATGCCCCATTTTAGTGCCCCAACTTGAAGCATTGCTGCCCAAAGTCAGGGCATGCCTGGGCAGCTTACAAGCTATGCGCCATCTTGGTCATGTTGAACTGGTACAGGCAACCAGCGGCACGCTGATGATTTTGCGCCATACCGCACCGCTAAGTTCGGTAGATCGCGAAAAACTGGAACGCTTTTCGCATTCTGAAGGCCTGGATCTGTATCTCGCCCCCGATAGTGAGATACTCGAAACCGTCTCTGGTGAGATGCCCTGGTATGACTCAAACGGGTTGCGCTTAACTTTTAGCCCGCGCGATTTTATTCAGGTCAATGCGGGTGTGAACCAAAAAATGGTAGCGCGTGCGTTGGAATGGCTGGATGTACAACCTGAAGATCGCGTACTGGATCTGTTCTGCGGTATGGGCAACTTTACACTGCCATTGGCGACACAAGCTGCCAGTGTGGTGGGTGTAGAAGGCGTTCCGGCGCTGGTGGAAAAAGGCCAGCAGAATGCGCGTCTTAATGGCTTACACAATGTGACGTTTTATCACGAAAATCTTGAAGAAGATGTCACAAAGCAGCCGTGGGCGAAAAACGGCTTCGATAAAGTGTTGCTGGACCCGGCGCGAGCAGGTGCCGCAGGTGTTATGCAGCAAATTATAAAACTGGAACCTATTCGTATAGTTTATGTATCCTGTAATCCTGCAACGCTGGCTCGGGATAGCGAAGCGTTATTAAAAGCAGGATATACCATTGCGCGACTGGCGATGCTGGATATGTTCCCACACACGGGACATCTGGAATCGATGGTACTTTTCTCGCGCGTTAAATAGTTACGATTTGCCGATTTCGGCAGGTCTGGTCCCTAAAGGAGAGGACGATGGTTGCGGTAAGAAGTGCACATATCAATAAGGCTGGTGAATTTGATCCGGAAAAATGGATCGCAAGTCTGGGTATTACCAGCCAGAAGTCGTGTGAGTGCTTAGCCGAAACCTGGGCGTATTGTCTGCAACATACGCAGGGGCATCCGGATGCCAGTCTGTTATTGTGGCGTGGTGTTGAGATGGTGGAGATCCTCTCGACATTAAGTATGGACATTGACACGCTGCGGGCGGCGCTGCTGTTCCCTCTGGCTGATGCCAACGTAGTCAGCGAAGATGTGCTGCGTGAGAGCGTCGGTAAGTCGGTCGTTAACCTTATTCACGGCGTGCGTGATATGGCGGCGATCCGCCAGCTGAAAGCGACGCATACCGATTCTGTTTCCTCCGAACAGGTCGATAACGTTCGCCGGATGTTATTGGCGATGGTCGATGATTTCCGCTGCGTGGTCATCAAACTGGCAGAGCGTATTGCTCATCTGCGCGAAGTAAAAGACGCGCCGGAAGATGAACGCGTACTGGCGGCAAAAGAGTGCACCAATATCTACGCGCCGTTGGCGAACCGTCTTGGGATTGGGCAACTGAAATGGGAGCTGGAAGATTACTGCTTCCGTTATCTCCACCCGACCGAATACAAACGCATCGCAAAACTGCTGCATGAACGCCGTCTCGACCGCGAACACTATATCGAAGAGTTTGTCGGCCACCTGCGCGCTGAGATGAAAGCTGAAGGCGTTAAAGCTGAAGTGTATGGTCGTCCGAAACACATCTACAGCATCTGGCGCAAAATGCAGAAAAAGAACCTCGCCTTCGATGAGCTGTTTGATGTGCGTGCGGTACGTATTGTCGCCGAGCGTTTACAGGATTGTTATGCCGCACTGGGGATAGTGCACACTCACTATCGCCACCTGCCGGATGAGTTTGACGATTACGTCGCTAACCCGAAACCAAACGGTTATCAGTCTATTCATACCGTGGTTCTGGGACCAGGTGGCAAAACCGTTGAGATCCAAATCCGCACTAAACAGATGCATGAAGATGCAGAGTTGGGTGTTGCTGCGCACTGGAAATATAAAGAGGGCGCGGCAGCTGGCGGCGCACGTTCGGGACATGAAGACCGGATTGCCTGGCTGCGTAAACTGATTGCGTGGCAGGAAGAGATGGCTGATTCCGGCGAAATGCTCGACGAAGTACGTAGCCAGGTCTTTGACGACCGGGTGTACGTCTTTACGCCGAAAGGTGATGTCGTTGATTTGCCTGCGGGATCAACACCGCTGGACTTCGCGTACCACATCCACAGTGATGTCGGACACCGCTGCATCGGGGCAAAAATTGGCGGGCGCATTGTGCCGTTCACCTACCAGCTGCAGATGGGCGACCAGATTGAAATTATCACCCAGAAACAGCCGAACCCCAGCCGTGACTGGTTAAACCCAAATCTCGGTTACGTCACAACCAGTCGTGGGCGCTCGAAAATTCACGCCTGGTTCCGTAAACAGGATCGTGACAAAAACATTCTGGCTGGACGGCAAATCCTTGATGACGAGCTGGAACATCTGGGGATCAGCCTGAAAGAAGCAGAAAAACACCTGCTGCCGCGTTACAACTTCAATGATGTCGACGAGTTGCTGGCGGCGATTGGTGGCGGGGATATCCGTCTCAATCAGATGGTGAACTTCCTGCAATCGCAATTTAATAAGCCGAGTGCCGAAGAGCAGGATGCCGCCGCGCTGAAACAGCTTCAGCAAAAAAGCTACACGCCGCAAAACCGCAGTAAAGATAACGGTCGTGTGGTGGTAGAAGGTGTCGGTAACCTGATGCACCACATCGCGCGCTGCTGCCAGCCGATTCCTGGAGATGAGATTGTCGGCTTCATTACCCAGGGACGCGGTATTTCAGTACACCGCGCCGATTGCGAACAACTGGCGGAACTGCGCTCCCATGCGCCAGAACGCATTGTTGACGCGGTATGGGGCGAGAGCTACTCCGCCGGATATTCGCTGGTGGTCCGCGTGGTGGCTAATGATCGTAGTGGGTTGTTACGTGATATCACGACCATTCTCGCCAACGAGAAGGTGAACGTACTTGGCGTTGCCAGCCGTAGCGACACCAAACAGCAACTGGCGACCATCGACATGACCATTGAGATTTACAACCTGCAAGTGCTGGGCCGCGTGCTGGGTAAACTCAACCAGGTGCCGGATGTTATCGACGCGCGTCGGTTGCACGGGAGTTAGGCCGAAACTTGTTCGTATCTACAATGTAGATCGATATATACTGTATCTACATATGATAGCGGTTTGAGGAAAGGGTTATGATCCACAGTAGCGTAAAGCGTTGGGGAAATTCTCCTGCAGTGCGGATCCCGGCTACGTTAATGCAGGCGCTCAATCTGAATATTGATGATGAAGTGAAGATTGACCTGGTGGATGGAAAATTAATTATTGAGCCAGTGCGTAAAGAGCCCGTATTTACGCTTGCTGAACTGGTCAACGACATCACGCCGGAAAACCTCCACGAGAATATCGACTGGGGGGAGCCGAAAGATAAGGAAGTCTGGTAATGGTAAGCCGATACGTACCCGATACGGGCGATCTGATTTGGGTTGATTTTGACCCGACAAAAGGTAGCGAGCAAGCCGGACATCGTCCGGCTGTTGTCCTGAGTCCGTTCATGTACAACAACAAAACAGGTATGTGTCTGTGTGTTCCTTGTACAACGCAATCAAAAGGATATCCGTTCGAAGTTGTTCTATCCGGTCAGGAACGTGATGGCGTAGCGTTAGCTGATCAGGTAAAAAGTATCGCCTGGCGGGCAAGAGGAGCAACGAAGAAAGGAACAGTTGCCCCAGAGGAATTACAACTCATTAAAGCCAAAATTAACGTGCTGATTGGGTAGGTGTTACTAACTCACTTCTATTCTGGTCACAGGTTTCCACCTGACAGACCCGCAATTTTCAGGACAATTCAATGAATCAAATCGACCGTTTGCTCACTATTATGCAGCGCCTGCGCGATCCGGAAAACGGCTGCCCGTGGGATAAAGAGCAGACATTTGCCACCATTGCGCCTTACACCCTTGAAGAAACCTACGAGGTGCTGGACGCCATCGCCCGTGAAGATTTTGACGATCTGCGCGGTGAACTGGGCGATCTGCTGTTCCAGGTGGTGTTTTACGCACAAATGGCTCAGGAAGAAGGGCGCTTTGACTTTAATGATATTTGCGCTGCTATTAGCGATAAATTAGAGCGTCGCCATCCGCATGTTTTTGCTGACAGTTCTGCCGAAAACAGTAGTGAAGTGCTCGCCCGTTGGGAGCAAATCAAAACCGAAGAACGCGCGCAGAAAGCACAGCATTCGGCGCTGGATGATATTCCTCGTAGTTTACCGGCTTTAATGCGTGCGCAAAAAATCCAGAAACGTTGCGCCAACGTTGGCTTCGACTGGACGACGCTTGGTCCGGTAGTCGATAAAGTCTACGAAGAGATCGACGAGGTGATGTACGAGGCGCAGCAGGCTGTTGTCGACCAGGCTAAACTGGAGGAGGAAATGGGTGACCTGCTGTTTGCCACGGTCAATCTGGCTCGTCATTTAGGGACAAAAGCGGAAATCGCATTGCAAAAAGCGAACGAAAAATTCGAGCGTCGTTTTCGCGAAGTGGAGCGTATTGTTGCCGCGCGTGGACTGGAAATGACAGGTGTTGACCTCGAAACAATGGAAGAAGTCTGGCAACAGGTAAAACGGCAGGAAATTGATCTCTAAGGGAATTACGCGGTCAAGCGCCATTTGTGTCATTTTTTAAATGACAAGCGCTTGATTTGCGTCAAAAACATTTACCCCAAAGGGGCTATTTTCTCACTCCTGATTTCAATAGTGCGCTGGCGAAGAGGAGGGATAATGAAAGTTTGTGGCACAGGTCATGTTCGGGTATACTGCTTTCCCGTCCTGGTTATTCCATCGTCTTTTCAACCTAACTTCTCAGGTTCAGCATGACAACGAACTATATTTTTGTGACCGGCGGGGTCGTATCCTCTCTGGGTAAAGGCATTGCCGCAGCCTCCCTCGCAGCCATTCTTGAAGCCCGTGGCCTCAATGTGACCATCATGAAACTGGATCCGTACATCAACGTCGATCCAGGTACTATGAGCCCAATCCAACACGGGGAAGTGTTCGTTACTGAAGACGGCGCTGAAACCGACCTGGACCTGGGGCACTACGAGCGTTTCATTCGTACCAAAATGAGCCGCCGCAACAACTTCACCACGGGTCGTATCTACTCTGACGTTCTGCGTAAAGAACGCCGTGGCGACTACCTCGGCGCAACCGTACAGGTTATTCCGCACATCACTAACGCTATCAAAGAGCGCGTGCTGGAAGGCGGCGAAGGTCATGACGTGGTACTGGTAGAAATCGGCGGTACTGTAGGTGATATCGAATCCCTGCCGTTCCTTGAAGCGATTCGCCAGATGGCTGTTGAAATTGGCCGTGAGCACACCCTGTTTATGCACCTGACGCTGGTGCCGTACATGGCAGCGTCTGGTGAAGTCAAAACCAAACCGACTCAGCACTCTGTAAAAGAGCTGCTTTCAATCGGTATCCAGCCTGATATCCTGATTTGTCGTTCAGATCGCGCCGTTCCGGCGAACGAACGTGCGAAGATTGCATTGTTCTGTAATGTTCCGGAAAAAGCGGTTATTTCTCTGAAAGACGTCGATTCCATCTATAAAATTCCGGGCCTGTTGAAATCTCAGGGGCTGGACGATTATATTTGTAAACGATTCAGCTTAAACTGCCCGGAAGCGAATCTGTCCGAATGGGAACAGGTTATCTTCGAAGAAGCGAATCCGGTAAGTGAAGTCACCATTGGTATGGTCGGCAAATACATTGAGCTGCCGGATGCATACAAATCCGTGATCGAAGCACTGAAACACGGTGGGCTGAAGAATCGTGTCAGCGTCAACATCAAACTGATCGATTCACAAGATGTTGAAACGCGCGGCGTTGAAATCCTTAAAGGTCTGGACGCAATCCTCGTACCTGGCGGTTTCGGCTATCGTGGCGTAGAAGGCATGATTACGACCGCGCGTTTTGCGCGTGAGAACAATATTCCTTATCTGGGCATTTGCCTGGGTATGCAGGTGGCGTTAATTGATTACGCTCGCCATGTTGCCAACATGGAGAACGCCAACTCTACGGAATTTGTGCCAGACTGTAAGTACCCGGTTGTGGCGCTGATTACCGAGTGGCGCGATGAAAACGGCAACGTTGAAGTTCGTAGCGAGAAGAGCGATCTCGGCGGTACCATGCGTCTCGGCGCACAGCAGTGCCAGTTGGTTGACGATAGCCTGGTTCGCCAGCTGTACAATGCGCCGACAATTGTTGAGCGTCATCGTCACCGTTACGAAGTCAACAACATGCTGTTGAAACAGATTGAAGATGCAGGTCTGCGCGTTGCGGGCCGTTCCGGGGATGATCAGTTGGTCGAGATCATCGAAGTTCCGAATCACCCGTGGTTCGTGGCTTGCCAGTTCCATCCGGAGTTTACTTCTACTCCACGTGATGGTCACCCGCTGTTTGCAGGCTTTGTGAAAGCCGCCAGCGAGTTCCAGAAGCGTCAGGCGAAGTAAGAAAAAAGTTAGAACGGCAACGCGTACCCTGGGTACGCGTTGTTTGTCTGGAGTTTCAGTTTAACTAGTGACTTGAGGAAAACCTAATGTCCAAAATCGTAAAAATCATCGGTCGTGAAATCATCGACTCCCGTGGTAACCCGACTGTTGAAGCCGAAGTACATCTGGAGGGTGGTTTCGTCGGTATGGCAGCTGCTCCGTCAGGTGCTTCTACTGGTTCCCGTGAAGCTCTGGAACTGCGCGATGGCGACAAATCCCGTTTCCTGGGTAAAGGCGTAACCAAAGCTGTTGCTGCGGTAAACGGCCCGATCGCTCAGGCGCTGATTGGCAAAGATGCTAAAGATCAGGCTGGCATTGACAAGATCATGATCGACCTGGACGGCACCGAAAACAAATCCAAATTCGGCGCGAACGCAATCCTGGCTGTATCTCTGGCTAACGCCAAAGCTGCTGCAGCTGCTAAAGGTATGCCGCTGTACGAGCACATCGCTGAACTGAACGGCACTCCGGGCAAATACTCCATGCCGGTTCCGATGATGAACATCATCAACGGTGGTGAGCACGCTGACAACAACGTTGATATCCAGGAATTCATGATTCAGCCGGTTGGCGCGAAAACTGTGAAAGAAGCCATCCGCATGGGTTCTGAAGTTTTCCATCACCTGGCAAAAGTTCTGAAAGCGAAAGGTATGAACACTGCTGTTGGTGACGAAGGTGGCTATGCGCCGAACCTGGGTTCCAACGCTGAAGCTCTGGCTGTTATCGCTGAAGCTGTTAAAGCTGCTGGTTATGAACTGGGCAAAGACATCACTCTGGCGATGGACTGCGCAGCTTCTGAATTCTACAAAGACGGTAAATACGTTCTGGCTGGCGAAGGCAACAAAGCATTCACCTCTGAAGAATTCACTCACTTCCTGGAAGAACTGACCAAACAGTACCCGATCGTTTCTATCGAAGACGGTCTGGACGAATCTGACTGGGACGGTTTCGCATACCAGACCAAAGTTCTGGGCGACAAAATCCAGCTGGTTGGTGACGACCTGTTCGTAACCAACACCAAGATCCTGAAAGAAGGTATCGAAAAAGGTATCGCTAACTCCATCCTGATCAAATTCAACCAGATCGGTTCTCTGACCGAAACTCTGGCTGCAATCAAGATGGCGAAAGACGCTGGCTACACTGCAGTAATCTCTCACCGTTCTGGTGAAACTGAAGATGCTACCATCGCTGACCTGGCTGTTGGTACTGCTGCAGGCCAGATCAAAACGGGTTCTATGAGCCGTTCTGACCGTGTTGCTAAATACAACCAGCTGATTCGTATCGAAGAAGCTCTGGGCGAAAAAGCACCGTACAACGGTCGTAAAGAGATCAAAGGCCAGGCATAAGTCTGACTTTATCTGATTTAAAAATGCCAGCCTTCGGGCTGTAATGCCAGTCAGTTAAGCAACTGACTGGCTCTTTTTCGGGGCTGTGGGGTATTTCCAGGGCCTCTCCTTTACCACTCTCGGGAAGGCCCTTTCCCTTCTTGTCGGTAAT
>NZ_JBJQMC010000021.1:0-97332 GCF_046486085.1 Escherichia sp. WS568 | reverse complement strand
ACAATAGCGTCAGGCCTCACCATTACAACGGTGGGTTGACGCCGGAAGAATCAGAGAACAGATACCGTTTTTACTGTAAAACCGTGGCCAATATTACTTGACCACTACAGTGGTGACTGTAAGGGCGATGTGCAGGCCGGTTTTGTGCGAGGCACGAAAGATAATGCCCTGTATGTGAAAATTGTCCGGGGCAGTAAAACCCTACGGCTGTATAAGGTACAAACCGGTTACTGACAATCACCCGACACCTGCATACTCCCAAAGCCCCTGACGCGTCTGCGTCAGGGGCTTGTGCTTTTAAGGTACACCGAATGTCTGAATCTCATATGTTGCCACCGGGACCGTTCACCCGACAGCAGGCTGAAGCGGTTACCAGACGGTATAAAAATATCGCTATTGAAGATGACCAGCGCAGCCACTTCCGCCTGGTGGTTCGAGACTCTGAAGGTTGAATGGTCTGGCGGGCCTGGTGCTTTGAACCTGATGCAGGTGAAGGACATAACCGTTATATCCGACAGTACGGCATCCTCAGAGCATCCTCCTCCTGATTACACCCATCCATCATCCCTGCATGTCCTTTATTTCCCATACGCCAGCCATCGTCGCTGGCGTTTTTATTGACGGAGAATATCCATGACGACACAAACGCAATGCGAATTGATGTCCGCTAATGAACCTCAATTTGACCTCACTGCAACACCAGTACCTGACGAGCAGCGTCTCGATTTCTGGCCGCTGCACTTTGGTGCTATCACGCAGTGGATAACGCTGGAACCCCGTATTTTCGCCTGGATGGATCGCTTCTGTGATGAGTACAGCGGTGGTCTCTGGTCCTTTTACACGCTCAGCAATGGCGGTGCGTTTATGGCCCCTGATGCTGAGGGGGGCGATAAATGGCATCTGTTCAACGGCATGAACGGCAATGGTGCGGAAATGAGCGCAGAAGCCGCAGGTATTGCTGTCTGCCTGATTGAATACAGCCATCACGCCTGTCACACCGAATGCGATGCCATGACTGAACACTATTACCGGCTGCGGGATTACTCTCTGCAGCACCCAGAATCCAGCGCCATTCTGCGCATTATTGATTAAGGATACTTTTGATGGAACAGTCACTTATCCCACTGGCTCCGGCATTACCACTAACCGCACAACGCACGGTAAAACGCGCCTTAACGCTGCTTGACCGACACCTGCGCGAAACAGGCGTGGCATTCACCTCCACTCAGGCTGCCCGCGACTGGCTGAAACTGAAAATGGCGGGACTGGAGCGCGAAGAGTTTATGGTGCTGTATCTGAACCAGCAGAACCAGTTGATTGCCCACGAAACCCTGTTTGCCGGTTCTATTAGCAGTACCGAGGTACATCCCCGTGAGGTGGTCAAACGCGCCCTGTACTTCAATGCGGCAGCAGTGATACTGGCGCATAACCATCCCTCCGGAGACACCTCGCCCAGCAAGGCAGATAAGACCATCACGCAGCGTCTGGTGCAGGCGCTTCAGCTCGTTGATATCCGTGTGCCTGACCACCTTATCGTCGGTGGTACGCAGATATTGTCGTTCGCTGAACACGGTCTGCTTTGAGGTATGACATGAGAATTATCAGTAAACGCCGGGCGATGACGATTTACCGTCAGCATCCGGCCTCCCGCATTTTTCGATACTGCACCGGCAGATACCAGTGGCATGGCAGTGTCTGTCATTACACCGGTCTGGCTGTTCCTGACATTCCCGGCGTGCTGGTGGTATACGCCGAACGCCGCCAGGACCGCAGCGGACCGTATGCCTGCCTGATGAGTATTACCCTGAATTGACAATAAAAGAGGTTTATCAATGAGTAACATCACATGGGGCCTGCAGCGGGATATCACACCGCGCCTGGGAGCACGTCTGGTGCAGGAGGGCAACCAACTGCATTATTTGGCTGACCGGGCCAGTATCACCGGTAAATTCAGTGACGCCGAATACCGGAAGCTGGATGAAACATTCCCGCACTTTATCAGCCAGATGGAATCGATGCTTACCACTGGTGAAATGAATCCTCGCCACGCCCACTGCGTCACCCTGTACCACGATGGTTTCACCTGCGAAGCCGATACCCTTGGCAGTTGCGGCTACGTATACATCGTCGTCTACTCCACTCAACGCTAACTAATTTCCCGAGAGCAAACATGAAAACTCTACCTGCAACGACTCCGCAGGCGGCGAAGCCCTGTCTGTCGCCCGTGTCTGTCTGGCAAATGTTACTTACTCGTCTACTTGAGCAGCACTATGGCCTAATGTTAAGCGACACACCTTTTAGCGATGAAACAGTTATAAAGGAGCATATCGATGCCGGTATCACTCTGGCTAATGCCGTTAACTTTCTTGTAGAGAAATATGAGTTAGTTCGTATCGATCGCAATGGATTTACCTCTCAGGTACAAGCACCATATTTGACTACGACAGACATTCTTCAAGCTAGGAAAGCGTGCGGGCTGATGAGCCGGTGTTCTTACAGGGAGGTAAGTAATATTGTTCTTAGCCGATCACGGCTGTGAGGGGATGGAGATCTGCGAAGGTTTCCACGATACGTGAAGAATTTGATGAGATTAACGACTCGATGAAAGTCTCATCGAGTCGCATGAAAAACAAGGTGGGGGCACAAAAGGGGGCATTTATAAAGATGAAACAAGAAAATATATATATTTATCAAAGAGAATATGCGGTGTGTTATGTTCCTCTTATCGGCACCATTTAAATCAATAAGTTATCTCACATTTAAGTAAACTACGTTCTCCTCTTGTGCCTTTGATTTTGCTCGCGTGCGCGGTGAAATGCCTGACTGAAAGGTGAGCATGTCGACGAACCATTTCGAGAGTTTCCCATCCGCTCATTTTTAAGTGCAAGCAGGAAAACACCGGACTAAACCAATCAGCTGTTCGAAAATGGCAAGCGGATTAATATGCCATGGCGGGGCAGCTTTGAGCCGCACGCATGGGGTGTGGCAAGCCTGATGGATTTTGCTGTGCCTGTGGTGGCGTGTTTGCTGGTTTGGCTGTTGGTTAAACGCGAAAGTCATAATGCCAGGGGAATACCGCAGGACGTTCAGGTTTTGCATAAAAAAGCCCACCATTAAGGTGGGCAAAAGGAATGATTTATATTCTCTGAGAGAAACATTACATTTCTCCTTGTCACTTCTAACATAAAAATATGGAGAAATAATGGAGCTTATATTAATTGGCGATTAGGTAACCATGTGGTTATACAAAACAATACAGTTCTTTACATTTGCCTTGTTTTATGAATACTCCTGAAGAGGTGTACAACATAATTAAACAAACAGGGTAGATATGAATATATTTGAACAAACTCCACCAAACCGCAGACGTTATGGTCTTGCTGCATTCATTGGGCTGATTGCTGGCGTTGTTTCCGCATTTGTTAAGTGGGGGGCAGAAGTTCCATTGCCGCCACGTAGCCCGGTGGATATGTTTAATGCAGCGTGTGGCCCGGAATCATTAATCAGGGCTGCTGGGCAAATTGATTGCTCCCGTAATTTTCTCAATCCTCCGTATATTTTTCTTCGAGACTGGCTAGGGCTGACAGATCCCAATGCGGCTGTTTATACCTTTGCCGGGCATGTCTTTAACTGGGTTGGTGTTACGCACATTATCTTTTCGATAGTGTTTGCTGTCGGTTATTGTGTGGTCGCTGAAGTATTTCCAAAAATTAAACTTTGGCAGGGCTTACTGGCAGGTGCTTTAGCCCAACTTTTTGTTCATATGATTTCATTCCCTCTCATGGGACTGACGCCACCTCTGTTTGATCTCCCGTGGTATGAGAATGTCTCTGAAATTTTTGGACATTTAGTCTGGTTCTGGTCCATTGAAATTATTCGCAGAGATTTACGAAACAGAATTACTCATGAGCCAGACCCTGAGATCCCTTTAGGCTCAAACAGATAATGCATTGAATAATAAAAATGGCGCAAATGCAGCGCCATTTTTATAGGTTAAAAACATTGCTTTTTACTTTCTGAAGCAGATAGCCAGTGAGTACATCGCGCTACTTCAGGATGCTGTAGATCCGGAGAACACTATAGAGGAAGAGGCATTGTTGCTGGCAGATGGAAGAAGTTTCGGGTTTTGTTATCCCTGAAAAACGAAGCCCCGCGATTATAGCTGGCGGGGCAGTGCAATTAATTATTGCATATTTATAACGGTGTCAGCCCGTATTTAGCTCTTGCACGATTGCAAGCCTCATTGACGACTCCGTTCTCACCAGACATGGCGAATTCTCTGCACGTGGAAGATCGATTTTTATATATCGTGCAGCAGGCATTTTTGCCCGGTGTTCCTGCAAGGGCAATACATCGGGGGTTTTTCTGATTGGTACCGCTCATGCATCGGTGAAAAGGGGATATTTGTTCAGTGAGCCTGGCGGGAATGGTACCGCCAGCATCGTCGGCTTCGGCCCAGTAAAAAGAGACGCGGAAAAATGCACAACAGGCACCACACGTCATGCATGGATTCAGATTGCTCATAATTCACCAGTACAGCTATAAATCGTAAAGAGAACTGCGGTACGTCGTATGCAGGGACGTATCGCGGTTGGCTGGTGTACTTTCGATAGTGTGAGTATTGAATGATTTCCAGCCGTTACCGATTTTACGTCCTAATTCGTGAAGAAACCACTCGTTAGCAGGCCGCCTGGTACCTTTCCGTGTCTCCTGAACACTGTGGTGTGCATATGAGAAAGCTCATCGTTACAGGTGACATTGACGATCGCTTCCACATCATTTAAACGATTTTTGAGTCTCTGAGGTGGAATTCTTCCCTCGTCTGATGGATAAGTCTTAGTCCGCCGAAGGGGGCTTAGCCGGACAGGAATCGCTAATCTTAATGAATTTGTCGTTATAGACCAGATAGTGATTCCCCGGCTGACGTAACTCAGGCTGATGAACCACGTCTCCCGGACGTAGATACCAGGCATCGCCTTCCTCTTCGGTCGAATCACATCCTGGTTTAATCAGTAGCTTAAACCACGTGTTGCCGGTGTTACTTACCGTTCCTGTCACCTGGTCGAAGGACCATTTAAACTGAACCTGACGTGGTCGTACTACCAGAATGGTATCCATCACCACCACCGGCTCTGTGCTGACCTCGCCGCCGGTTGGGCTACGTCTTGTCTGGTTGCGAGTGGGGACCTCGCGAAATGAGACCCGGTAGTAGCGCTCGCGGTTATCCTGTGGACCATGATAGTAAAATTTAAAATACTCGCTCTCACCAGCCTGCAACGCCAGCTGGCGGGGGGCGAAAAGCAGTTCACCATCCACCGGTCGAGTGCGCAATTCACTGCTGCCCGGGCTATCGATAGCACTGATGGCAATACGGTATATCCGCGCGCTTTTGTTGTTATTCACTACACGTTTGCTGACAAAGTCAGTCTCGGACGGCAGCGAAAATGTCAGATTGCCGACCGAAATCGCCTGTGTCAAAGGTGCCGCCAGCATACAGACCACTGTCAGCAGGGCCTTAGTTAATGTTACGCCACGTCGCCTGAACATGAATCTCTCCTGAAGCGCTGACTTCGCCAAACCAGCCGTTATCATCTACCGTACGCAGCGAAATGGCGTTATCCATTGGAATCGAAAATTTGACTGTGGTCTTATCCATCTGCCCCACTTCGCCAGAGATATCAGTCCACGGTGTGGTCAACCACAGCGCATCGGTCATATCCCGCCAGCTATCATCGCACCCGGCATCGTAGGTTTTTGTAGCTCCGTTGCGGGTAATAAAGGAAAGCGTCGCCGGGAACGGTACTTTCGCCTTACCGTCATCGGAGCTGAAGACACAATAGGAGCGCCCGCCAATCACCTGCGCGGGTCCGGTCACCTTGATCAGCACTTCGTCGGCAGCTGTTTTACCGCTGGTGGTTACGATATAGCCGAAATCGAGTGCCGACTCGCCGCTGCCAACATATCCCTCCCGCGACGGTGTCTGAGTATATTCATCGGAGATAATACTGATGCTGAAATCACGGGGTTTGATAATCAGCGTGTTGGAGGTAGAAAATTCATACCAGCCAGACTCCGGTGATGTGGTGTTCTGAAAGCGAAAGTTGAACAGATCTTTGGTGTTGATATCGCTGATCCCCAGGTTCACCATCTGCTTAAAGAAGTTGCTCGAGAAGAAAACATAGATCGAGTCTGCGCTCTTCATCTCGTTGAAGGTGTAGTAATAGGCGGTATTGCTCACCGGTTTCCATGAACTGCCATTCAGACTGAACTGCATATCGTACGCCCCGACGGCCGAGGCTAACGACGAGTTGGCGATCGCCGGGAAGATATGGATTGAGGTGTTGCTGAGCCCGTTTGTTTGCAGGGTATAGTTAACCATCTTACAACTTAATCCTGAACGGCTGCCGATGGTTTGCGTCCGGCAGTCGGCGTTCCCTTCGCCCAGAGTCGGTACTCCGTCGCTGTTGATAAATACTTCCGCCAGCGAGTGGGTATTTATCAACCGCAGATTTGCTGCTTTCGTATGGGTGACGTTGCGAACATACCAGTTGCCGGAGGCCTGATCCTTACAGCGTGCGCCGCTGCTGGCATCATAGTTCACAGAGGTCTGGCAGGCATTGATGATCATTGTAAAGCTGCTGCCGACGGGCATTTGTTGCAGATACTGGTAAAACGCGTCTGACAACATGCCGTGCATCCACTTCGCGCCGCCGCTGGTCACCGTCGCGCCATAAAATCCACTGGCGTCGGTGGTTTGCGGCAGGATAAGACTGGTGGTCATATTACACCCAGCGTACCAGTTGATGCAGCGCAAGCCAGTTAAAGGAGATGAAACTGGTGAATTTTCCAGCCACATATCAAACTTCCAGTTGGTATAAAGGCCGGTGTTGTAACCGTTATCAATGTAGCCGAGGCTTTGCTGATAGATGGTTCCTGAACCATTGTATTTTAAACCGGTCCAGCGGTTGGCACCGGTCAGGCGCGGATCCAGCGCCCCGCCAGGAGTGACGAAAAAGTTGTCGTCTGAGTTGTTTTCGACAAACACAAACTCGCGTGCCGGAGCATCCGCCCAGGTTGTTTTGCTCACTGCCGCTCTGAGCGCGGTTGCAGGCCAGATTAGCGCAAAGATTATCATCGCTATCAGTAGGTTAACTCTCATTCTCTTCTCCTGTCTGCGTCACCGCCGCCCACGATGAGAGGCCGCTGCAGACCACATCACCGACCCAGACTGCACCGCGCGCCTGATTGAGTTCCAGTGCCACTTCGCAGGTTTTATTGCCACTGTAGCGAAAATCGATAGTGGGGTATTTCTTATCCACGTCCATGACAAACTCGCCGTTTTCATCGGTTCGGGTTCGGCCGATATGGTTGTTAATCCGTGCGTTAGCCAGCAGTGTGCCGTCTTCCGCACGGATACGACCGGAGACGGTAACCATCTGCTTCACCTCTGGCTCAATGACAGCGACATTGCCTGGATAGAGAGTCAGATGACTTTTGCGACCGCTGACGATATCGTAACTGTCGAGTGAGTTTTTGCTGTTCTGTAACTCCACCTCATATCTTCCATAGGGAGAGAGCGGGAGATAGTTACGCTTGCCGTTAAGCGGGAAAATCCGTCCGTTGATTTTGGCGCTGATCTGACCGTCGTCCTCCAGCCCGGTGTTGAATATCACCCCAGCGTTGCCATCAGTCCGCCCGCTGGCAGCAATGTTTTTACCCTGCCAGCCGACGCTGCCGTTGGCGGTCAAATTAGTATTGATGTAGCCGTCCGCCGCGCTATTGACGTTCAGCGTTCCGCTGGCGTAACGAGCGTCGAACTGTGCATACGCCCCACCACTGAGAGTTTTGTCATCACCGGTATCGCCGGAGATGGCTCGTGACAGATTGGCACCAACAGTGCGAATGGTTCCTTCATCAAACTGTTTGCGTGCTGACAGGTTTGCCATGGTGTAGCCGTTTTGATGGGTCATCCCTGCGCTAAACCAGTTGCCCAGTGGTAGCGAGAGATCGAGAGCGATATATTTCCCTGTATTGGCGCTGCTGTCGCCGTTGTTATAGCGCTGAATACCGGCCCGCAGGCCAAGCGAACCAAAGGTACCGCTGTAGACATTTTGATAGTAATCTGCCGTGTAATAATGGCTGTTGTAGCGGCGGTCATCATTGTAGCTGATGCTGAACGTACCCAGCTTCGACCACAGTGAGTTCAGGTTGAGTGTGCCGCCGATTGCACGGTTGTCGGCATCGCTACGTCGCAATTGATTGCCAATGCGGGTTTTTTCCTGGTTAACCCACAGCGAACTGAAGCCTCCAGGTAGAGTGGCGCTGATGCTGGCGATGTTGCTCCATGAGCTGTCACTGGCCAGCATGTTTTGCAGGTTAACGTTGATCGCCCCCCCAAGCGGCAGCGTCAGACGGGTTTCACCCACCGCCTGATTATCGTATCCATATCCCGTTGCCGCCCAGCTAAGCGTACTCAGTGAGCCGGAGGTCGAGGCACCTGCCAGCCAACTCTCTTTAGCTGGTCGCGTCTTTTTCCCGTTTTCCGACCAGCGATCCATATGAAAGCTACCGCCCCATATCTGCCACGCCAGTGGTGCACCGACGCCGCGCCCCCGGCTAAACAGCTTATTGACCCGTTGAGTGCGTTTGCTAATCACGCGACCGTTAACGATGACCTCAACTTCCACATCGTAAATACCGTACGGTAGACCCCGGGTATCCACTTCATGATTGCCCATGGTGAAGTTCTGAACGCTTAGTAACCGCCCATCACGGGTGAGATGTACTTCGCCCGCCGCCGGTAAAAAGGCGATCACTGGCGTGGCTGACTGGCTGCTGTCGAAGATGGTGGAGCTGGCCTGGTTTCCCCAGGAAAGGCCGTAAATCTTCCCTGCTGAAATGGCGGTCATCGGCCCTAAGGACTGCAAGTTCCAGGTGTCGAGCATTCCACCGGCAAATCGGTGACCGGCAAAATCGCGTTCATACATCGCTTTATATAATTCACTGTCCTGTTGACCGCTACCGATCCCGTACAGCGAGCCGTCGAGCACCACATGATGTTCGCGCAGTGCAGTAACGTTATTCAGCGACAGATAGCTGGATGTGTTGCTCCCGCCGTTACGCAACTGGTTGTTATAGACGCCGAAGTTATAGCTCAGATTACTGCTGAGGGTGTTAACACTGGACTGCCCGATGTCTTCGCTACGTGAGCGTAGTACGGTGCCCAGCGCTTCGCGCTTGACCACCAGCTGCAGCAGCAGTTGGCGCAAGCTGAGATCCAACTGCGCGTTGTCAGTCAGGGGGATGGTAAGGGCCTCATTGAACGGGGCGTTGGCCAGAGTCATCAGCTGCTGTCGAGTTTGTTCGCTGACACTGGCGTTATCTTCACTCTCTTCCAGCTGTATTTTCCGGATGCGTAGCTGTCCATCATCCAACCAGATAAAAGCGCTGCCGATTCGCTGATCGTCCTGGCGACCCTGGCTACCGGCGAGATGAATATAAAGCGGGACGCTCATGCCGTCCTGGAGCGCCTGACTGAAGGCCTGCGGAATAATCACCCCACCTATTTGCTGCGCACTTATGTCAGCAGCGCTGGCATCGGGCTGAACGAACAAAAAGACCATGCCGAAGGCAAACTGGGCTTTCAGTCCTGGGGAGAACCGTCGTAAAGGCATTGTCGTTATCCATCTGCACAGCTATCTATTTCACGGGAATGAACTTATCACCCTGCCAAAGTGCAACCCGTCCTTTGTTATCCGCCGTGTCCACGCGGGTAAAACGACGCGACTTGCCCGGCATCAGGTAGTAATTCTCTTTACACTCTTTACCATTGGCGGCTTTCAGGCAGGGGCCGTAGGCGAGGATCCGCAGCGTCGCATTTCCTGTATTTGTCAGGGAGCCGTTGGCGTACTGAAAGTGGTAGTTTGCCTGGCGGGGTGCGACGACCAGAATGGTGCCGATGCGGGCGGAAGCAGTGGCCACAGCGCTGCGGTTGGCATTATCGCGCTGCGCATCACTGAGGGCCTGATCAAACCAGACAATGCGGTAGTAGCGCTCTTTTTCATCTGCGGGTCCCTTATAGAAGAAGCGGATCACTTCGCTGGCTTGGGCGGGTAGCAGCAAGCTAGCGGGAGTGAGTAGCAACTCATCCGGCTTGTCCATTGAGATAACCTGCCCGTCGTCAAGCGGTGAAGAGAGCCGTTCGAGACGGATATTGATGAGGCGACCACTGTCGGTACTGTTTTTGATCGTTTTGCTCAGCGTGCTGCTGTCACTGTTCATAAACGATGATATATCGCCGACATCCAGCGCCTGGGCCGGAGATATTCCGGATAACAGCAAAGCGAGAGGCAGAAGGTGCTTTTTCATAACAATTCCGTCCAGGAATAAAGCAGGGGGGCTACCCCTGCTGGTACATCAGAGAGATTAACTGGTCCAGGTCGCGTCGAACTGTACGCTAACGTCGCCGCTCCAGATGCCTTCCGGTAGAGTGCTGTAATCGGTTACTGCGGTGGTACCATTGGTGGTGCCGCTGATGATGGAGAAAGTGAAACCATCCTGTGCGGTGGTACGATTGCTGACATTGTAACCGTTAGCCAGCGGGCTAAGGTTGCCGCCCAGTACGCCGTTGGCGGTATCGATCATCACGGTATCGCCAGTTTTTTCGACTGCCGCGCCGTTATAATCCACGCCCACATTCAGTGTGGAACCTGAGGTATCCAACTGGGTTAAGGTGTTGGTGATAAGACGTGAGGTCAGTTTAAAGGCGGTAGCCGTTGAGTCACCCTCGATAGCCACGTCAAATAGACCTTTCTGTGAGTTAAAACCTTTAATGCCTTCGGCATACTGGAACGCCAGGCTACCGAGTGGCGTCACAACCAGCTTACTGGTGGTGTCTTTTTTGGCTGTTGCTGACCAGGTCGCTACAGCCTGAGCTGTTACGTCAGCAGCCTGCGCCACACCTGTACCGGTAAACACCGTTACCAGAGCTATTGCCAGAACCTTTTTTTTCATTGCTTTTCTTCCCGAGTTGAATTGAGGACATGAAGTCCCGGTGAGTCATTTTTTAAAACTAACTTGCCTGGAGTTTACTGAACCAACTTATATAATTTTGAGTACAGCTTGGCCTCTGCATTACGCCGATGGGTATACACTGTCTTTACACTACAATTTTCAATTCTGGCAATCGATTTAGGCAGCATTCCCTGAGCCGTCATGCGGATAATTTCCATTTCCCGGTCAGTGATTTTATCTTTCTTAATATCTTTTCTCAGGAACCTGCCATTAATCACATAGGCCAGTTCTTTTCTAATATCACGACTCAGTCCAGCGTATACCACGCCCCTAATATTGCTGTTGTAATACCAATAATTTGCTAAGGCTTCTGACTTTCTGGCCGCAATCAATACGACCTGTTTCCCCTTTACCGCGGATAACCACTCATTATCACGGTTTATAAACTCAGTTAAAGAATCCGTATTGAGATTGATAAACACGAAATCTTTTCTGATTTTCTCCAGCGATAGATAAATTAATCTGTCGATATCCACAATCAGTTCAGATAGTCCTTTATAGAAGTAGGCGTCATGGGGAGACCAGATGTATTTATCAGAACGGTTTTGACATTCCATATGGTTTTTAACCTCATAGTCCCTGCTGTAATCATTTTGCCATGTCACTACTTTCCAAACCTGTAATTTTTACAGGTACATTCAGTTTCTTTAGTAAATCGGAAGTAAATAAGATACGTAGCACATATCAATATAGGTTAAACGAGATTAAGTTTTAATTATTTCGATTAGGTTTAAATTTATGTTTTTTTCCTGATGAGTGTCAATATGTGAACAGAAAATGAATTCCATGGTTAAGTCAATATTTACAAAAAATGAAAATATTGCTTTTTTGATAAGAAGAAAAAGACATTCAGTTTCATAAGGTTATTGGCAATATAACGTTCAATTCTTACTTGCATTTTATATTAGCCAGGAACTTTGCCCTGAGGTGTTAGGAATAGTCTTAATGTGTTGTGTAATGGACTAGTAAAAAAACAAGTTTAAATGATAAGAAATAGAATATAAAACTATCATGAGTCATAATTAAAGATGATTTGCCAATCAGTAAGGCGTTTTAATGGGTTAACATGCCGCACAAAATGGTTATGGGTGTTCATTCCAATAAGTGATGAAAAATTAAACAGGTGTAAGTACGTCATCATGTCGGTAAGCCCCCTAAGAGCCAAATTAAGTGAAGTTAAACGAAGACTGCCAGTTGTCACAGGAACGATGGCCTCTTTGCCAGGGCACTGCATTCAGTCATCTGTGCGCGTTACTCTAACTGGCACTCGAACGTCGGTGATGGGGTTACCGATGGATCAGTCCGTTCCTGTGGCGCAAACGTTTTTATGCCAGTACCAACAGATTTACCACATTTATCATCTTAATAGTTTGAGTGTAAATGCAGGCTGCGTCGCAAAGGGAGGAAACTGAGTGACGTGTTCAGTCTAAAATAGAGTTGATGCCAGCATACAGGGCGAAGCTGGTCAACAAGTCAACATTAATATAATGGAATATTCGGAGAGAAACGTCAGGCAGTTGACCTTAAATGAACAGGAAGATACATCCCCAGGAAAATTAATGCTGGTGTAATAAATACACCAACATTAATCCGGTCTGATTATTAATCAGACAAATATCGTTAATTCGTCGAATTTTAAATCAACGTTTTTTCTTACGACCCTGAACGGCCTTAAAACGTGGATTAGATTTACAAATCACATACAGCCGTCCTTTTCGCTTCACAATCTGACAGTCTGGATGGCGTTCTTTTGCGGTACGCAGAGAGTTAAGGACTTTCATCACGCCCCCTTTTTCGTGCTAACAAAACGACCAAAACGTTGGGTGAATCGTGCAACATTTCCTTCTGATGCCACTGTTCTCAGCTTCCCTGTATAGAACGGGTGCGATTTTGAAGAGACATCAATTGTTACGTACGGATACGTTACGCCATCCAGCTCAATCTCACGGTCTGTTTTGATAGTCGAGCCGATTTTAAAGTACTCATCAACACTGGTGTCGTGGAACACCACAGTACGATACTCAGGATGGATATTGGGCTTCATCATTTTTACCTGTTATGTTATAACATAACCATAAAGATACATGCTCATCCGGATCATTTCAACACCCAATCCCTGTGACTATTTGTGGGATGTGGAATTTCGGCAACGGGGAAGTCTGGCATTGTTAGCAGCCATTGGCTACGCTCCCATAAACGCCTGGATGAGTGATTGATGATGGTTTCGCTGAGAGTATGGATTTTTCGAGAATGGAGGCTATCTCCACTTTACTGGCCGATGATTTATCGCAGTTTGATTGATTACCTGACAGCGTATATTCCTCTCCCACGGATATAATAATTACTTACAAAAAAGGGAGAGGATGCATATTTTAAATATCACTGAAGTGAACAGTTTATTGCCGTTATTAATAGAAATGGAGAAATAAATAGGCGTATTCTACAATTGCGACAAAAACAACGATATTAATCAGTTTATGACTGATTTGCTGTACTTTATTCTCTTTCATTGGTACTTCCTCGCTTTAAAAAAGAGTGCACTTCGTAAGTGCCCTTATATAAATAACGAGTTTGGTCAACCAATTTTTTGACATGTATCACAAATTTGAATAGATGTATTACATCGGCTATCTTTTATTGCACCAACGTCATTGATATATGTCGCCTGAAGTCAGTTTCGGGAATGAGTCTGATCTCAAGACTGGCCCAGCCCTGGCGTTGATTGGCGCTGAGGAGCATATCGCATCTCATCATAATGTCGTATCTCCTGGGGTGTTATACAAGATATCGTTGTTGGTGACCTGGGAGAGGAATTGAGTTCTATTAAACCGTCAACTATGCCGGACACATACTGGATTACACTGCAGGCACGCCTTACGAGAGAACGTGCCGCAGTGACGGGTTAATTATCTGAAAGAATTTGTGAGGCTGTATCGGTTACTCATTGATTTGATAGTTTTACTCTCGGGAGAGTAATCGATATTTAATCTATTAACGGAAACCAGCCAGTTCCTTTCGATGCCTGAATTTGATCCCATAGTTTATCCGGAATGGTTAATTCAGGAACGCGTTGTGGATTAAGGGCTGTTTGAATTTCATGACTTCTACCTGATTCAGCTAAAGTCACCCATTCTGGATTTATCACCAGCCCTTTACCGATCGCAACAAGTGGCAGGCCAGCGGAAATTGCTTCTTGAGCCTGAGACGGTGTGCGTATTTTACCTGCGGCGATTACCGGCACTCTGCCTGCAATATGATTTAAAATCAATTCAATTGTTCGGGGGCCATTTGGCGACTCAACAGGGTAGCTATCGTTAATACTGACCAGCGAGGTATGTATATACGAAATACCGGATGAAATGAGCCGATCAAGGAGTTTATAAGTATCCTCTATCCGCAGCCCCCCTGTTACAGATTCTTCAGGAGATATTCTGTAACCGATAGCAAAGGGCTTTGTCGCATATTCATAGACTACATTTTTTACTTCCTGTAATACGGCCAGCGGGAAGCGCATACGTCCTTCAAGATCTCCTCCCCATCGGTCATTACGCTGGTTAAATAGAGGGGAGAAGAAATTCTGCAGAAGGAATCCGTGCGCACCATGAAGTTCAACGCCATCAAAACCTGCTTTAATCGCCCTTTTTGTGACATCTCCGAATGCTCTAATGGTTTCCTGAATTTCGTTTTCAGTCATTTCCCTGCTTTGTACCACTCTCTTCATAAAGTCACCAGATTTTACACTTGATGCGCTGGCACTAATAACATCGTTATTTGGCACAAGCTCCGGGATGGCTTTATTACCGGCGTGGAAAATCTGCAAAATAGCCGGAGCACCGCCACTTTTGGCTGCAGCTGCTAACTTTTCAAGGCTGTTAATGAAACGGTCGTCATACGCGGCAAATTCATGAGTAAACCCAATGCCGCTTGGCGTGACATAGGTGCATCCTGTTATTACTAAACCAACATTTTGTGAGCGACGTTTATAAAATTCGAGTTCTTGCTCAGAGATGGTTCCATCAGGATTAGCTGACCAGGTTGTCATAGGAGCCATAACGATACGATTACGTAGCTTTATTTTTTCTGTCAGCATAAAAGGAGAAAACAATGATGAGTGTTTATTTGTCATAACAATACCTCAAATGTTTATCTGATTTTAATGCGTATGTTTTAACTGGTTAGTTGTTGCCAGCTTTGGAACCAAGATTTCTGGCTTTATTTATAATCCCTTCAAAGGGTTTCTAATAATCTTAATGATTGAGTTACTGCTTTTTTGTTTCTTTAATGAAATTTCTTTTTGAGTAATTTCATTATTGTTGTGTAGTCAATGAAGGATAAATGTCAGGGAGATAAGAAATCTCCCTGTAAGATTATTACAAATGTGTTTTATAAAAAGGAATTAATTTGTCGAGTGCCTGTTTCACAGGTTCTGGCTTATCATACAGGTCGTAATGTGAATAACCTTCAACCACGACCAGCTCTTTATGTTTTGAGGCAGCGCGGCCAATAATTTCGCAGCCGTCACGATAGGCACCAAAAGCGCCCACTCTATCGCCCACTACAACCATTAGTGGTTGAGTTAACAGGACTTCTGCAAGATGAAAAGCATCCCAGCCCACGGCAACAGTCTGATGTGAAAATAGCGAACGATTTACCCCATTAGGCGCACAGCCTCGTGGCGAACGATAATATTCTGTTGCTTCAAAAAGGTCTATTTCTGTTAATCCCGCTTCAAGAGCTGCTTCCGGAGAAGAAGGGAGCAAATCATCTACGCGAAGTTTTGCGCCGTTAGCTTCGTCTGTTCTTTGTTGCGCCATTGCTTCGAGTGCTCCGATAGGATTAAACGCTGTAAATCCCTCACGCATAAGACGCCCGTAGTTTGCACCCGTGACAGTACCAATGGCTTTAATCCGACGTTCTGTCATTGCGGCATTAATGGCATATCCACCTCCACCACAAATACCCAGTACACCAATACGCCCGGCATCAACGTAAGGTAAGGTAGTAAGGTAATCAACGACAATGCTGAAGTCTTTTACTCGCATTGTTGGATCTTCCAGATAACGCGGTTCTCCACCGCTGCTTCCCTGAAAACTGGCATCAAAAGCAATGACGATAAAGCCAGCTTTTGCCAGGGCGGCACCATACACACTACCCGATGTCTGTTCTTTGCAGCTTCCAATTGGATGGGCACTGATAATGGCAGGATACTTTTTTTCACTATTAAAATCGTCAGGGAAATAGATATCAGCAGCTATATCCCAGTAAGTGTGTTTTATCGAAACAGTTTTCATTTCAAGCTCCAGGGATTTGCCTAAACAGATTTAAATATCATTTCTATTATCCGCAACTGGCATTTGTGTTCATATCGAGAACGGCGTAATAGTATGACTTGTATTGGTTATCATCAATGGTCTAATATCTATCACAGTGTTAAGTTAAGGTTTACAATGATGAAAATAGAGCCTTCAATTTTGCCTTCTCTTGCCTGGTTTGCGCTGATTGTTCGTGCCGGCAGTTTTTCCAGAGCCGCTTCTGAAATGGGTATTACGCGGGCCGCATTGTCCCAGAATTTAAAATCTCTTGAGGAACGTCTTAACACCAAGCTGATATACCGTACGACCCGCAATATGTCGCTTACTGAGGAAGGACAGCGTCTGTATGAAGTGCTGGTGTCGGCTTTGGGGCAAATTGATGATGCGTTGAAAGATGTCGGTGATACCCAACTTGAACCTACAGGACTGTTGAGAATAAATTCCTCCCGTGTTGCAGCAAGGATGCTTGTTGAGCCTCATATTGGCGAGTTTCTTACTCGTTACCCCAAAACAAAGATAGAACTCATTATGGATGACGGTTTATCTAACATTATTGCGGACGGCTGTGATGTGGGCATACGTCTTGAGCAAGGACTGGATGAGCATATGACTGCCGTTCCTGTTTCTCCGCTTATTAAACTGGTTACTGTGGCATCGCCAGATTATTTAAAAGAACACGGTATTCCTGAAACTCCTCAGGAATTGAGTAACCATAATTGTCTTCGGTTGCGGCATAAAAGTAGCGGTGCACTCTCAGCATGGGAGTTTTCGAATGTTGTGGGGGGTAATGAAGAGTTCGAAATAGAGGTGTCAGGTAAGTATATTTCTAATGATGACGAAAGCATGATACGAATGGCGCTGAATGGAACGGGTATCATTCAACATCTGGATTTTGCAATCGCTGAACATATCAATGCGGGCAAGTTACAGCCGATTCTTGAGGATTGGGCCGTTTCATTTCCTGGATTTTATATATATGTTTCATCACGGGTGAGAATGCCCTCTAAAGTTCGTGCTTTTATTGATTTTATGGTGGAGAAAAGAGTAAAAATAGAAAGTTAATGATGTGTGTCAGAATATCGGTAAGAAGAATGGCGCAATCGTGAGGATACGTTTATTCATAATAAATCTCCTGAAAGTTTAGAATTATTTTCGATACAGCCAGATTATCATTGTTACTAATAATGTGGTTAAAATAATAGCATCTATGCCCCCCTTCATGAGTGTCTGTGAAGAGGATGCTTCTACAAGGAAATCGCCAATGCTCAAAGAAAACTTCAACGAACTGCAAATCTTTCTTGTGGTGGCAAGAGAGCGAAGTTTTACCAAAGCAGCGGGCAAACTCGGCGTCTCTCAGTCTGCACTTAGCCATGCAATGAAGGCTCTGGAGGAAAGGCTCAATATCCGCCTCCTGACACGGACTACCCGCAGTGTGGCTCCCACAGAAGCGGGGGAGAGAATCATTGCCTGCCTTGAACCGCGTATTGACGAGCTTGAACAGGAACTGGAATCACTTATTCAATTGAACAGCACGCCCTCCGGGAATATTCGGTTATCTGCCGGGGAACATGCCGCGCGAAGTCTGGTCTGGCCGAAGCTAAAACCTTTTCTCAGAGAGTATCCCGAAATCAATGTCGAACTGGTGGTGGATAACGGTTTTGTCGATATTGTTGAAGGCCGTTTTGATGCCGGGATACGACTGGGTGAAAATGTTGATAAAGATATGGTTGCAGTCAGGATTGGACCTGATATGCGGATGGCTGTGGTGGGAGCTCCGGCGTATTTTGCTGCAAACCCTGCGCCTGAAACGCCTCATGAGCTACAAAATCATCGCTGTATCAACATGCGTTTGCCAACTGCCGGTGGGCTTTACCACTGGGAGTTCGAGCGAGAAGGGAAACCGCTTCGCGTTAAGGTTGATGGGCAACTGACGTGTAGTCCATTGCCAGAAAGAATTGATGCCGCGTTATCAGGGTTTGGGATCGCTTGTGTCCCTGAAGACATGGTTCAGGAGTATATAAAGTCAGGCAAGCTTATTCAGGTGTTACAGGAGTGGTGTCCAACTTTTCCTGGGTATTATCTTTACTACCCCAGCCGCAAGCAGCATCCGCCAGCTTTTGCGCTGTTGATCGATGCGCTTCGCTACACCGAATAACGGGTCCTTTATCCTGGACCCGTTTGGGTATTAGCGGCCTACGCGTGCCTGATGTTCAGGCGAGTAACGTTCACCGACGATTTTAATTGTTTCCAGCGCCTCGGTTATCTGCTGCGTATCTTTCTGCGAAAGAACAATGTCAGCAGCGGCCAGGTTTTCTTCCAGCCGGTTCAGTTTAGTGGTGCCAGGGATGGGAACAATCCACGGCTTTTGTGCTAATAGCCATGCCAGTGCGATTTGTGCAGACGTTACCCCTTTCTCCGCAGCCAGTTCACCTAACAAGGTGACCAGTTTTTCATTGGCTTCAATGGCTTGTGCTGCGAAACGCGGTACGGTGCTGCGGTAATCATCTTTGCCGAAAGTGGTTCCCGGCTTAATCGCCCCTGTCAGGAAACCTTTACCTAGTGGGCTGAAGGGGACAAAACCAATTCCCAGTTCCTCCAGCAACGGCAGAATTTCCTGTTCAGGCTCACGCCACCACATGGAATATTCGCTTTGCAGGGCGGTGACAGGTTGTACCGCATGTGCACGACGAATGGTTTGTGCTCCTGCTTCAGACAGGCCGAAATGTTTGACCTTACCTTCTGCGATGAGGTCTTTCACCGTTCCTGCAACATCTTCAATAGGAACATCTGGATCAACACGGTGTTGATACAGCAGGTCAATAACATCTGTTTTCAGACGACGTAATGATCCTTCAACGGCTTCACGGATATGTTCCGGACGGCTGTTTAAAATCTGCTGCTTATTATCATCGCCGAAGGTAAAACCGAATTTAGTGGCAATTACCACGCGGTCACGAAACGGTTTTAAGGCTTCGCCGACCACTTCTTCATTCAGATACGGACCATACACTTCGGCGGTATCGAAGAAGGTGACGCCACGTTCAACCGCAGCACGAATAAGTTCGATAGCCTGACGGGTATCGGTCGCCGGGCCGTAGCCGTGGCTTAAGCCCATGCAACCGAGCCCAAGGGCGGAGACTTCGAGTCCGGATTTACCCAGATAACGTTTTTGCATTGAATGAATACCTCTTTTATCGCGGCTTAAACATCAAGTTTGCGGCCAGTCAGCCATTCCACCATTGCGGGATCGCGGTGAGAGAAGAATGCGCTGGTTGCGGTATCCAGGGCGGTAATTTGCAGCATATCTTCAGGGCTGAGTTCAAAATCGAGAATGTTGATGTTCTCTTCCATGCGTTCTTTTCGCACTGATTTTGCCAGTGAAACAATGCCTCGTTGGTAGATCCAGCGCAGAACAACCTGGCCCACGCTTTTGCCATACTTCTCGCCAATTGCCGTGAGAACAGGATGCTGGAACAGACCATTTTTCCCTTCCGCAAACGGTGCCCAGGCTTCTGGCTGAATGCCACGACTTTGCATCCAGGGAACGGCCTGTAGCTGCTGATTGAAAGGGTTAACTTCAACCTGGTTTACCGCCGGAACGACGTTATTAAAAGCGATAAGGTCTGCCAGTCGGTCAGGATGGAAGTTACTGACGCCAATAGCGCGAATTTTACCGGCCTGTTGCAGCTCTTCCATGGCACGCCAGGCTCCGTGGACATCGCCATATGGCTGGTGAATCAAGTACAGGTCAACGTAATCAAGTTGCAGTCGATTCAGAGAGCGTTCGAACTGGGCTTTGGCCCCTTCGTAACTGGTATCCTGCAACCAGAGTTTCGTGGTGACAAAGAGTTCGTTACGGGCGATACCGCTTTGTTTCAGTGCGTTCCCGACCTGGATTTCATTTTGATAAGAGGCGGCGGTGTCAATCAGTCGATAACCGCTGTTAATAGCGTCAATGACCGCTCTTTCGCATTCGGCGGCATCGGTCATCTGAAATACACCAAAGCCCAACAGGGGCATTTCAATACCGTTGTTCAGTTTTACTTTTTGCATGGTGTTATCCTTCCGTTATCGTTCATGAGAAGCATAACGTAAAGGGAAGAGCTCGATTAGACGGCAGGATTTGTCAGGGGTTATGAACAAAATTCATAAATCTGTTTGAGGGTTGAGATTAGTCGTGCAAGTTCGATATTCCCGCAATTTACAGTCCGATGAAGGAAAATGAATATCCATAAAAAATATATTGGTTTATCCTGGCGTATATACCTACTTCGACGTATTTCCAATAGTTGCTAATTAAAGGCAGGTCATTATTATTCACTCTGAATAATGAATTATTCACTGTCCGCAGAGTAAGAAATATAACTTAGGTATCTATTTAATGACTTGCACAAAAAGCTAAATTTTTACTCATAAATAAAAATATAATCCCGCGCCCAACCACCTGATGAGTGGCTCCAGGCACTGGATATATTAGGTGGCGGTGTACTTTCTTACATAAAGGTATTTCCTTTTCTGCGGAAAAGGAAACCGGGAAATCCCCGGTTTTTCTGACAAGCAGACGCCATTATTTGTGTCTGCCTATGTTCGTTAATTCGTTCATCAGGAAATTATCTCAATGTCACGTTATAAAACAGGTCATAAACAACCACAATTTCGTTATTCAGTTCTGGCCCGCTGCGTGGCGTGGGCAAATATCTCTGTTCAGGTTCTTTTTCCACTCGCTGTCACCTTTACCCCAGTAATGGCGGCACGTGCGCAGCATGCGGTTCAGCCACGGTTGAGCATGGGAAATACTACGGTAACTGCTGATAGTAACGTGGAGAAAAATGTCGCGTCGTTTGCCGCAAATGCCGGGACATTTTTAAGCAGTCAGCCAGATAGCGATGCGACACGTAATTTTATTACCGGAATGGCCACCGCTAAAGCTAACCAGGAAATACAGGAGTGGCTCGGGAAATATGGTACAGCGCGCGTCAAACTGAATGTCGATAAAGATTTCTCGCTGAAGGATTCTTCGCTGGAAATGCTTTATCCGATTTATGATACGCCGACAAATATGTTGTTCACTCAGGGGGCAATACATCGTACAGACGATCGTACTCAGTCAAATATTGGTTTTGGCTGGCGTCATTTTTCAGGAAATGACTGGATGGCGGGGGTGAATACTTTTATCGATCATGATTTATCCCGTAGTCATACCCGCATTGGTGTTGGTGCGGAATACTGGCGCGATTATTTGAAACTGAGCGCCAATGGTTATATTCGGGCTTCTGGCTGGAAAAAATCGCCGGATATTGAGGATTATCAGGAACGCCCGGCGAATGGTTGGGATATCCGCGCAGAGGGCTATTTACCTGCCTGGCCGCAGCTTGGCGCAAGCCTGATGTATGAACAGTATTATGGCGATGAAGTCGGGCTGTTTGGTAAAGATAAACGCCAGAAAGACCCGCATGCTATTTCTGCCGAGGTAACCTATACACCAGTGCCTCTTCTGACACTGAGCGCCGGGCATAAGCAGGGCAAGAGCGGTGAGAATGACACTCGCTTTGGCCTGGAAGTTAACTACCGAATTGGCGAACCTTTGGCGAAACAACTCGATACGGATAGCATTCGCGAGCGTCGAATGCTGGCAGGCAGCCGCTATGACCTGGTTGAGCGTAATAACAACATCGTTCTTGAGTATCGCAAATCTGAAGTGATCCGTATTGCTCTGCCTGACCGTATTGCAGGTAAGGGCGGGCAGACGGTTTCCCTGGGACTTGTGGTGAGTAAAGCAACTCACGGTCTGAAAAATGTTCAATGGGAAGCGCCGTCTTTGCTGGCCGCAGGCGGAAAAATTACGGGGCAGGGTAATCAGTGGCAAGTGACGCTCCCGGCTTACCAGGCAGGCAAAGACAATTATTATGCGATTTCTGCGGTTGCCTACGATAACAAAGGCAATGCCTCAAAACGCGTGCAGACAGAGGTGGTCATTACCGGAGCAGGTATGAGTGCCGAGCGCACGGCGTTAACGCTTGACGGTCAGAGCCGTATTCAAATGCTTGCTAACGGTAGTGAGCAAAAGCCACTGGTGCTTTCTCTGCGAGACGCCGAGGGGCAGCCAGTCACGGGCATGAAAGATCAGATCAAGACTGAGCTGACGTTCAAGCCAGCTGGAAATATTGTGACTCGTACCCTGAAGGCCACTAAATCACAGGCACAGCCAACACTGGGTGAGTTCACCGAAACTGAAGCAGGGGTGTATCAGTCTGTCTTTACTACCGGAACGCAGTCAGGTGAGGCAACGATTACTGTTAGCGTTGATGACATGAGCAAAACTGTCACTGCAGAACTGCGGGCCACGATGATGGATGTGGCAAACTCCACCCTGAGCGCTAACGAGCCGTCAGGTGATGTGGTTGCTGATGGTCAGCAATCCCACACGCTGACGCTTACTGCGGTGGATACTGATGGTAACCCGGTGACGGGAGAAGCCAGCCGCCTGCGACTTGTTCCGCAAGACACTAATGGTGTAACCGTTGGTGCCATTTCGGAAATAAAACCAGGGGTTTACAGCGCCACGGTTTCTTCGACCCGTGCCGGAAACGTTGTTGTGCGTGCCTTCAGCGAGCAGTATCAGCTGGGCACATTACAACAAACGCTGAAGTTTGTTGCCGGGCCGCTTGATGCAGCACATTCGTCCATCACCCTGAATCCTGATAAACCGGTGGTTGGCGGTACAGTTACGGCAATCTGGACGGCAAAAGATGCCTATGACAACCCTGTGACCAGCCTCACGCCGGAAGCGCCGTCATTAGCGGGTGCTGCGGCTGTAGGTTCTACGGCATCTGGCTGGACAAATAATGGTGATGGAACGTGGACTGCGCAGATTACTCTCGGCTCTACGGCGGGTGAATTAGACGTTATGCCGAAGCTAAATGGACAGGATGCGGCAGCAAATGCGGCAAAAGTAACCGTGGTGGCTGATGCATTATCTTCAAACCAGTCGAAAGTCTCTGTCGCAGAAGATCACGTAAAAGCCGGTGAAAGCACAACCGTAACGCTTATTGCAAAAGATGCACATGGCAACGCTATCAGTGGTCTTTCCCTGTCGGCAAGCCTGACGGGTGCTGCGTCTGAAGGGGCGACTGTTTCCAGTTGGACCGAAAAAGGTGATGGTTCCTATGTCGCTACGCTGACAACAGGTGGAAAGACGGGTGAGCTTCTCGTCATGCCGCTATTCAACGGCCAGCCAGCAGCCACCGAAGCCGCGCAGCTGACTGTTATTGCCGGAGAGATGTCATCAGCGAACTCTACGCTTGTTGCGGACAATAAGGCTCCGACCGTCAAAGCGACGACGGAACTTACCTTCACCGCGAAGGATGCGTATGGGAACCCTGTTAGTGGCCTGAAGCTCGATGCACCAGTGTTTAGCGGTGCCGCCAGCACGGGATCAGAGCGACCTTCAGCAGGAAGCTGGACAGAGCAAAGTAATGGGGTCTACGTGGCGACCTTAACGCTGGGATCGGCTGCAGGCCAGCTATCAGTCATGCCGCGCGTGAACGGCCAAAATGCCGTTGCTCAACCACTGGTGCTGAATGTTGCTGGTGACGCATCTAAGGCTGAGATTCGTGATATGACAGTGAAGGTTGATAACCAGCTGGCAAATGGACAGTCGACTAACCAGGTAACCCTGACCGTTGTGGACACCTATGGTAACCCGTTGCAGGGGCAAGAAGTTACGCTGACTTTACCGCAGGGTGTGACCAGCAAGACGGGGAATACAGTAACAACCAATGCGGCAGGTAAAGCGGATATTGAGTTGATATCAACCGTTGCAGGGGAACTTGAAATCGCGGCCGCGGTGAAAAACTCTCAGAAGACGGTCACGGTGAAATTCAACGCGGATGCCAGCACCGGTCAGGCAAACCTGCAGGTAGACGCCGCTGCTCAAAAAGTGGCAAACGGCAAAGATGCCTTTACGCTGACGGCGAACGTTGAGGATAAAAATGGTAACCCTGTTCCAGGGAGCCTGGTGACCTTTAATCTGCCCCGGGGTGTCAAGCCGCTTACAGGCGATAATGTCTGGGTGAAAGCCAACGATGAGGGGAAAGCAGAGTTGCAGGTGGTTTCCGTGACTGCCGGAACCTATGAGATCACGGCATCGGCAGGAAATGACCAGCCTTCGGATGCGCAGACTATAACGTTTGTAGCCGATAAGACTACCGCAACCGTCTCCGGTATTGAGGTGATTGGCAACTATGCTCTGGCGGACGGCAAAGCCAAACAGACGTATAAAGTTACGGTGACTGATGCCAATAACAACCTGTTGAAAGATAGCGAGGTGACGCTGACTGCCAGCCCGGCAAATTTAGCTCTGGATCCCGATGGGACGGCGAAAACTAATGAGCAAGGGCAGGCTATTTTCACCGCCACGACCACTGTCGCGGCGAAATATACACTCACGGCGAAAGTGGAACAGGCCAACGGTCAGGAATCGACGAAAACTGCTGAATCTAAATTCGTCGCGGATGATAAAAACGCGGTGCTCGCCGCATCATCTGATGTGACTTCTCTGGTGGCGGATGGGGTACAGACCGCAACAATGACGGTTACCCTGTTCTCGGCAAATAACCCTGTTGGGGGGAATGTGTGGGTCGACATTGAGGCTCCGGAAGGAGTGACGGAGAAGGATTATCAATTCCTGCCGTCGAAAAATGACCATTTCGTGAGCGGAAAAATCACGCGTACATTTAGTACCAACAAGCCAGGTACATACACATTCACATTCAACTCTTTGACATATGGAGGGTATGAAATGAAACCAGTGACTGTGACCATTACCGCGGTGGATGCCAATACGGCAACGGGCGAGGAGGCGATGAAATAATATTAAGAGTATGAAAGTAACATTCTAATAAACAATAATGGCGTTGACATCTTCAACGCCATTATTTATTGAATTGCCTGACAGTAGTCTCGTTATAAATTCATTTAGATATAGCGATAACTAAACCGGACGAACAGGGATAAATATTTCGCAAACAACATCATTGCTATCCTTTTCTACGAAATCTTCATTGTAATAAAATCGCTCAATATCACTGCCGTTCATTCTGGCTAACCTCCTGGCGGGTAATTCCATCAGATAGAGGTTTCGCGTCCATTCAGGGTAGAGCTCCCACTCACCTTCATAGCGGAAAGAGGCATACAGTCCTCGGTTAATTGTCCACTCTTTCGACATCTCTGAATCGGTTTCTTTGCATACCGTACCGGCAAAAGTTTCAACTGTGAGCAAATCGACCGATTTTGTTGACGGTTCGAACGTGGAGACGAAATAGATATCCGTCTTAAAATTCTTCATACATCTGACTAAATGATGACGTCGCAGTTTGACTTCTTCATCCGGTGATTTATTCGACACTTCAATATAATATTTAAATGAATTGCCAAAAATAGGTGTCTCAGGAAAGTTGACTAATCTACACTCCGTCTTTTGCTGTTGACGTATTAAAAAAGAAGGGAAGATATTTGCGAGATCCCAATAATCACGGTGGCGGTATTCACGGGGAGAGCAGCCGAATAACTTTTTAAATTCTCGGCTGAATGATTGCTGTGAATCAAAATGCAAAGAGAGTGCAATATCAAGCATAGATTTCGCGGAGAGCCGGACAAGAATGGCGGCACGACAAAGCCTTCGTTTGCGAATGTATTCTCCCAAAGGCACATGCATGAAATTTCGGAACAGAAGCTGGATGTTGCGTCTGCTGTAGCCAGATTTCTGTGCGATATCTTCGATTGAAATAGGGTGCTCAAGATTGCACTCAATCCACTCCAGGAGCTGCTGTAGAATCTTCTGCCTGATCATCACATACTCCGTTAATTCTTTGTCATATCGCACATTTTCGTTATGTCCTGGGCCCTAAGTGTATCAAAAACAGCAAGTCCCAAGGCAAAAGCACTGATAGCGTCTGCTTCATTGCCCCAAAAATAGAGAGGTTTCAGTCCTACATTATTAATGAATTTTTTGCATAAGTGATATCAAAATCCACATACTAATTTGAGGTTACGTTTTAACGTAGACTCATTGTTCATACCTAATGGAGGGACTGACAGTGGAATTTTCCGTATTAAGTAACAATCTGAAAATGCCGATGATGGGATTTGGTGTTTTTCAGGTTACCGATAAAGACGTGTGTAAACAGTCAGTGTTGAATGCTATCCGCACGGGTTATCGACTCATCGACACTGCAGCGGTATACGGTAATGAAGATGCCGTCGGTGAAGCCGTTCGTGAAGCCATATCTGAAGGTTTATGTACCCGAGAAGAGTTATTTATAACGTCTAAATTGTGGGTGCAGGATATGTTGAATCAGGATATTGCAGCAGCAGGTATTGAAGCATCATTAAAAAAATCGGGGCTAGAATACTTCGATCTCTATTTATTGCACCAGGCCATGCGCGATTATTTTAGTGCGTGGCGTGCACTCGAAGATGCCTATGAAGAGGGCAAATTAAAAGCGATTGGGGTTTCCAATTTCTACCCTCATGTTCTGGCGAACTTTTGTGAAACGGTAAGAGTTAAACCGATGGTCAACCAGGTCGAGTTGCATCCCTATTTTGCCCAACCAGAGGCGCTGGCAACCATGAAGTATTATAACGTGCAGCCTGAAGCATGGGCTCCGTTAGGTGGTGGACGACATAAACCCTTTGAAAATAATCTGCTTCAGAGTATTGCAGATGCCCATCAAAAATCGATTTCTCAAGTCATTCTGCGTTGGAATATTCAACGGGGAGTGGTCGTTATTCCGAAATCGACACATCAACAGCGTATCGAAGAAAATTTTGCTATCTGGGATTTCTCACTGACAGAGAAAGAAATGGCGCAAATTAGTTCGCTAGATTTGGGTTATGTTGGCGAATCGGTAAAACATTTTAATCCTGAGTTTGTTCGTGGTTGTCTTGCTGTAAAAACACATGGTTGATATTAATCACTTATTTTACCTGAGATGACATAAATGTTTTAATAAGGGAGTTATATTGAACCTTACATTGTCCTGTTTCAGGTAATATGGCGTCAGGCTTCACCCATTAGCAAGGAAAGCCTGACGCCTGAAAAAGTGAACAACAGACAGTGTTCGGATTATCAATATTCAGTTTTTAACGTTGAACTGGATTCATTACTGCGTTGTTTAAGAATGTCCCGCGCCGAATCTGCCATTATCATGACAGCTCCTGCCAGCATCAGAGTATCTTTCAATACCAGACGACCAGCACCGGATAAATAAGGGAAACCATGATGAGCATCACCCAATGCGGGTACCCATGCTTCCGGAGTGGTGATTAAAAATGAGAGTGTTACCAGCGGCGTGGTAAATGCCATCAGCCCACCCAATAAACCTAACCAGCGATTGACAGGATTAGCCAAAACCAGCAGAGCAATAATCACCTCCACGACGCCAAGACCGTTGGAAAAACCATAGGTATTATTAGCCGTTTGCCATGCTCTTGCTTCTGGTTTGTATTCGCCTTCGTGAGTCAGATACTGTTTATAGTCTTCTGGGTGTTCATAAAAGAACGACATTAGTGGACTGTTTGCGACGAATGGTGTAATGCTGTCTGCCTCATAAGGGACAAACTTTAATAACCCAATCCACATAAAAACAATCGCAATACTCAGACGAATCAATGTCAGGCCAATTTTATCTCCCCGACTTAACAGGTGCAGGTATTTCTCCATTGTAAACATCCTTATTTATACAATACTGCTGTTGCGGTTGAATTATTATCAATTCGCATCGATGTGACTTTCCAGGATGAAGCATTATATTTTCTGGCCATATCAGCAATGGCATCCTCAAGAACTGTCGGTGATGCTGATACTGACGAGACGCTGATATGTTTCAGAATTATTTTATCATCTGCATTGGTGGAAAATGCCATAACGCCAGATAATAGTGTTGCAAATAAAACAGATTTTTTAAACATATAAAATACCATCAATGAAGTGATTAAGAAGTTATAAAGTAACAGGGAATTAATAAGATTCTTTTCTCTGAGACGCCAGAATATTTGTTCTGGCGTCTGATTTTGAGTTTATTTGACTAATGAAAATAGATCATTGAGTGATTCGCTCATCGACGGATGAGTAAATATCTGATCGCGTAATATGCTATAAGGCAGCCCGGCATCCATCACCATTTTCACTATATTGATCATCTCGTGGGAGTCAACACACAGCAGTGATGCCCCTAATATACGTTGGGTTTTATTATCAACAATCGCTTTTAATACCCCACGAGTATCATTCATCACTCTGGCACGCGGAATTGCAGCTACAGGCAATGTCACCACCTGAATATCAGCACCACTCTCTCTGGCCTGTTCTTCTGTCATACCAACCCTGGACAGTGGCGGTGTCATGAATACGGAATAAGGCACATTTTTCCGATCATCAGTACTACGTCTGCCTTCTCCCAGCAATTCATCACGCACAATGCGGTAATCATCCAGTGAAATGTAAGTAAATTGCAGCCCGCCGGTAACATCTCCCATCGCCCAAATATTGTTTGCGGTGGTATGTAATTGCTTGTCAACGACAATTGCCCCGCGCTCGTTTACTGCGATACCTGCATTTTCTGGATGTAACGAAGCGGTAGCCGGTTGACGACCGGAAGCTATTAACAGTGCATCCACCGCCAGTTGGGCGTGCTCGCTATGCACTTGCACTTGATTTTCATGGTGACTGATTCGCTCCACATGGGCATTGAGGATTATATCGACGCCCTGATCGCGTAAAATCGTCGCGATATTATCAGCAATATCCCGATCTTCCCGAGGCAAAAACAGCGAAGCTGCCTCTAAAATGGTTACTTTGCTGCCAAAATTAGCGAATATAGAGGCGAACTCAACGCCAATATATCCGCCGCCCAAAATACCTAAATGTGCAGGCAATTCTTTTAGATTAAGTAATCCGGTGCTGTCATATACACCAGGCGTGGTGGTAATTCCAGGAATTGGCGGAACCACGGTTTGTGCACCGGTATTAATAAAAATTTTCTCGCCATGAATCTCCTGATTTCCCTCAGGCCGATGAACACGCAGGCTATGATTATTGATAAACTCCGCCTGGCCGTCGATCACGTCGATATTGGGCATATCCGCAAGATTATGAAAATTCTTATTACGTAAAAAATTAACCACTTCATTTTTACGCTGTATGGCACGGACAAAATCTGTGTGCTGCTGTGCGTCATGAACCAATGTTTTGGTTGGGATACAGCCGATATTAATACAGGTCCCGCCATACATTGCATTTGATTGTTCGATGAGAGCCACACGCCAACCTGCTTTTGCCAGCGTGACGGCTAATGTTTTTCCAGCCTTGCCAAAACCAATAATAACTGCCTGATATTTATTCATGATGATTTCCTGTCGAAACGCGTTCATTTGACATCATGACTATAGACGCAAAAGAGCAAATAACATTTCTTCACAACGCTTGATATTTTGTCTTATCGTCTGGTATTTTCTTTTTCTTAATCAGAATCACAAAACAAAAATCATGATTAACTATTTGATGGTATTAGATTAATTATTGACTAAGATTGTTGGTGTTTGTAATCAAAAAACCACTCAGGAGTCTGATATGGATGCTCTTAGCCGTTTGTTGATGCTTAACGCTCCACAAGGAACGATCGATAAGAATTGCGTGTTAGGAAGTGACTGGCAACTTCCACATGGTGCCGGGGAATTGTCGGTTATTCGTTGGCATGCGTTAACGCAAGGAGCGGCGAAGCTGGAAATGCCGACGGGAGAGATTTTTACATTACGCCCGGGAAATGTGGTCCTGCTACCACAAAATTCAGCTCATCGCCTGAGTCATGTCGATAATGAATCGACCTGTATTGTCTGTGGCACTCTTCGACTGCAACATTCGGCGCGTTATTTTTTAACGTCTTTGCCGGAAACGCTGTTTGTAGCACCAGTGAACCATAGCGTGGAATATAACTGGCTGAGGGAGGCGATCCCGTTTTTACAACAGGAATCCAGATCGGCAATGCCGGGAGTGGATGCTCTGTGTAGCCAGATCTGCGCTACATTCTTTACCCTCGCGGTGCGTGAGTGGATTGCACAGGTTAATACAGAGAAAAACATTCTCAGTTTGCTTCTGCATCCACGTCTTGGTGCGGTAATACAGCAAATGCTGGAAATGCCAGGACACGCCTGGACCGTCGAATCGCTGGCCAGCATCGCCCACATGTCCCGGGCAAGTTTTGCCCAGCTTTTCCGCGATGTTTCCGGAACCACGCCGCTGGCTGTATTAACAAAGTTGCGTCTACAAATAGCGGCCCAGATGTTTTCCCGGGAAATGCTCCCTGTTGTGGTGATCGCTGAGTCAGTAGGCTATGCCAGTGAATCATCTTTTCACAAGGCGTTTGTCCGCGAGTTTGGTTGTACTCCGGGAGAATATCGGGAAAGGGTCAGACAGCTTGCACCCTGAATAAAATCGCCAGAAATCGGGGCAAAGATAATCCGCATTCCGGGAGTTGTGAGCCTTTCGACTATTTCTATTTCCAACGGTGGTTTTGGGCTTTATATATTTTTTTGATGGACTCTAGTTCAGTTTTTAAATAAAAATGCAAACTAAATTGCTTCAATTAACTAAAATCCCGACTATTACTTGATACGTGATTATTGTCGGTGATTTTTTTGTACACCATCAGTGTATATCTCAATAACCCCTGAATAAGTAGCTCTGAATAGGTATAAGGGATGTAGCCTTTTTAAATGGATTTCTTATGTCAAAAATGATCGTCGATTTCCCTATAAAATGTGAGCGATGCCGAAAGAAATAAAATTAGTTATTGCATTTGAAGTTTAGATGAAATATTATCATTTGTCATACAAATGAGGGGTGGTATGTTGCTAGCCAATTAAAAAAGAACGCCATATTTATTGATGATTGATCCCCCGGAAGGGGGGAACCATCGGGCATAAATGGGTATGAAGTAATGGAGTATTAGTTGTGAATGTCAATTTCTTTGTCACCTGTATTGGTGACGCCCTGAAATCAAGAATGGCACGAGACTCCGTGCTGCTACTGGAAAAACTCGGCTGTCGCGTAAATTTCCCGGAGAAACAGGGATGCTGCGGTCAGCCTGCGATCAATAGTGGTTATATCAAAGAAGCGATTCCAGGGATGAAAAATCTGATCGCCGCACTGGAGGATAACGACGATCCCATTATTTCACCGGCTGGCTCTTGCACCTATGCCGTAAAAAGTTACCCGACGTATCTGGCGGATGAACCTGAATGGGCATCACGTGCCGAAAAGGTTGCCGCGCGTATGCAGGATCTCACCTCTTTTATTGTTAATACATTAGGGGTAGTCGATGTAGGTGCCAGTTTGCAAGGGAGAGCGGTGTATCACCCATCTTGTAGCCTGGCCCGTAAGCTGGGGGTGAAGGACGAACCACTTACGCTGCTGAAAAATGTGCGTGGACTGGAGCTGTTGACCTTTGCTGAACAGGATACCTGCTGCGGATTTGGCGGCACGTTCTCGGTTAAAATGGCCGAAATATCCGGCGAGATGGTGCAAGAAAAGGTTGCGCACCTGATGGAAGTCCGCCCTGAGTATTTAATAGGTGCTGACGTGAGTTGCCTGCTGAACATCAGTGGGCGATTACAACGGGAAGGGCAGAAAGTCAAAGTGATGCATATTGCTGAAGTGTTGATGAGCCGCTGAGGATATAAAGATGTCGATCAAAACCAGTAATACAGATTTTAAGACACGCATCCGTCAGCAAATTGAAGATCCGATCATGCGCAAAGCGGTGGCAAACGCGCAGCAGCGTATCGGGGCAAATCGGCAAAAAATGGTCGATGAATTGGGGCACTGGGAGGAGTGGCGCGATCGGGCCGCCCAGATACGTGATCATGTTCTGAGTAATCTCGACGCTTATCTGTACCAGCTCTCAGAAAAAGTGACGCAAAACGGCGGTCACGTCTATTTTGCAAAAACCAAAGAAGACGCTACCCGCTACATTTTACAGGTTGCCCAACGCAAAAATGCCCGGAAGGTGGTGAAATCTAAATCGATGGTGACCGAAGAGATTGGTGTCAATCATGTGTTGCAGGATGCTGGCATTCAGGTGATTGAAACCGATCTGGGTGAATACATTCTCCAGCTGGATCAAGATCCGCCCTCTCATGTTGTGGTCCCGGCAATTCATAAAGATCGCCATCAGATCCGTCGGGTGCTACACGAACGTCTGGGCTATGAGGGGTCGGAAACGCCTGAAGCAATGACCTTATTCATCCGGCAAAAAATCCGCGAAGATTTCCTCAGTGCTGAAATAGGTATTACCGGCTGTAATTTCGCGGTGGCAGAGACCGGTTCGGTATGCCTGGTGACCAATGAAGGTAATGCGCGAATGTGTACCACGCTGCCTAAAACGCATATTGCAGTGATGGGAATGGAGCGTATTGCCCCCACGTTTGCCGAGGTAGATGTATTGATCACCATGCTGGCGCGCAGTGCCGTTGGTGCACGTTTGACGGGATACAACACCTGGCTGACAGGACCGCGCGAAGCGGGGCACGTTGATGGTCCTGAAGAGTTTCATCTGGTTATTGTCGATAACGGGCGTTCTGAGGTGCTGGCCTCTGAATTTCGGGATGTGCTGCGCTGTATTCGCTGCGGGGCTTGTATGAATACTTGTCCGGCATATCGCCATATTGGCGGTCATGGATATGGCTCTATTTATCCAGGGCCAATTGGTGCGGTGATTTCTCCGCTACTTGGCGGCTATAAAGATTTTAAAGATTTACCCTACGCCTGCTCTTTATGCACCGCTTGTGACAGCGTGTGTCCGGTGCGTATTCCGCTGTCAAAACTGATTTTGCGTCATCGTCGGGTGATGGCTGAAAAAGGGATCACCGCAAAAGCAGAGCAACGGGCGATAAAAATGTTCGCTTATGCCAATAGTCATCCAGGATTGTGGAAAGTCGGGATGATGGCCGGCGCTCATGCGGCAAGCTGGTTTATCAATGGCGGCAAAACACCACTCAAATTTGGCGCGATTAGCGACTGGATGGAAGCACGCGATCTTCCTGAAGCTGACGGAGAGAGTTTCCGTAGTTGGTTTAAGAAACATCAGGCGCAGGAGAAAAAGAATGGATAATCGGAGCGAATTTTTGAATAACGTTGCTCAGGCACTGGGTCGCCCGCAGCGACTTGAACCGCAAGCAGAAGATGCGCCGCTTAACAACTATGCTAACGAGCGGCTTACCGAACTTAACCAACAGCAGCGCTGTGACGCGTTTATCCAGTTTGCCAGCGATGTTATGTTGACGCGCTGTGAACTGACCAGCGAGGCGCAGGCCGCAGAAGCTGCAATACGTCTGTGTAAAGAGCTGGGAGATCAGTCGATCGTGATTAGCGGTGACACGAGGCTGGAGGAATTGGGGATTAGCGAACGTTTGCAGCAGGAATGCAATGCCGTTGTTTGGGATCCGGCGAAAGGTATTGAGAACATATCACAAGCAGAGCAGGCTAAAGTGGGCGTCGTATATGCTGAATATGGTTTAACCGAATCGGGAGGCGTGGTTCTTTTTTCCGCCGCCGGGCGCGGGCGTTCATTGAGCCTGCTCCCGGAATCTTCTCTTTTTATCCTGCGTAAAAGCACTATCCTGCCGCGTGTAGCGCAACTCGCAGAAAAATTGCATCAGAAAGCGCAGGCCGGTGAACGAATGCCTTCCTGCATTAACATCATTAGCGGCCCCAGTTCAACGGCGGATATTGAGCTTATCAAAGTCGTCGGAGTTCATGGCCCGGTGAAAGCGGTGTATCTGATTATTGAGGATTGTTGAGAGAGATATGAAGTCTGGACATAAACCTGAAGAAGGCATACGAGGTTGAAAATAGCGTTTAGGACAACCTGACTTAACCCCGTTCCGTCATGGTTATGCTGCTCTTCTGTAAATATCCTGGCATTACTAATGCCAGGATATTTAAATTGAAAAAGACAGGCATCCATTCCTGAAAACGGGTTCCCTTCCCGGTCATTGTCACTTCAGCTTTATACAGGCACTCTCTATCAGAATGCTGTTTATTACTGCCCAGAGTTTTGTTGGTATTCATCTACCTTTTTCTTCAGATAAAATAAAATCTCAATCAGATCGATATCCTGTTTGATTTGTTCACTCATAATATATCCAGAAAATAAAATCTGCCGCAGATAAATGAATTAATAGTCTGTATCAGGAATGTTCGGGTTAAATATCAGCAAAAAGCCAGCATCATGAATACTGGATATGAAGCATGAGAGTTACCTCAGTGTTTTATATAAGGATTCGGTCCTCATAGTAGAACGGTAACTCTCAATCTGATAGGTTCCTGAGTCAGTTCACATCACGACTCATTTTTTTCGCTCTCACCGGCATCCCATTTGCCACATAATATCCCGCCGTGCTCCTCGGCAACGCATCCTTCCCGCGAATCATATCCGCCATTTTCTCGCCAATCATAATCGTCGTGGCGTTCAGATTGCCGGTGATAATCTGCGGCATAATTGACGCATCGACTACGCGTAATCCTTCCAGCCCGTGCACGCGGCCTTCGCCATCCACAACGGACATCTCGTCGTACCCCATTTTGCACGTACCGCATGGGTGGAAGGCGGTTTCGGCGTGATTACGCACAAACTCATCGAGCTGCTCATCCGTCTGGCATTCGACACCGGGGCTGATTTCGCGGCCACGATACTGATCCAGCGCCGGTTGATGCATGATCTCCCGGGTGATGCGAATTGCGTCGCGGAACTCCTGCCAGTCCTGCTCGTGCGACATGTAGTTAAACAGAATCGCTGGATGCTGGTGCGGGGCGCGGGATTTAATCCGCACATGCCCACGGCTTGGCGAGCGCATCGATCCGACGTGGCACTGGAAGCCGTGCTCTTTCACTGCGTTCGAGCCGTTATAGTTAATCGCCACTGGCAGGAAATGGTACTGAATATTCGGCCACGCAAATTCCTCACGGCTGCGAATAAATCCGCCTGCTTCAAAGTGGTTGCTGGCACCAATGCCGGTGCCGCCAAACAGCCACTCCGCACCGATTTTCGGCTGATTCCACCACTGCAGGGCAGGGTAGAGGGAAACCGGTTCTTTGCACTCATATTGCAGATACATCTCCAGGTGATCCTGAAGATTTTCGCCGACGCCAGGTAATTCATGCACCAGCGGAATATCAAACTCCGCCAGCAGTCCAGCGTTGCCGACGCCGGAGCGTTGCAGGATCTGCGGTGAAGCAATCGCGCCTGCACATAACAGCACTTCTTTATTCGCCGCCGCGCGGGTCGGAATGGTGCTGTCGCCTTCCAGCCACTCGACGCCCACCGCGCGTTTGCCGTCAAAAATGATGTGATCGGTCATGGCGTGAGTACGAATGGTCAGGTTAGAGCGCGATTTGGCCTGATCGAGATAGCCACGCGCGGTGCTGGCGCGACGGCCATGCGGCGTGACGGTGCGATCCATCGGGCCAAAACCTTCTTGCTGATAGCCGTTGAGATCGTCCGTGCGCGGGTAGCCCGCCTGCACGCCCGCTTCAATCATCGCTTCAAACAGCGGATTGACGCCGGGTTTGGAGGTGGTGACGCTCACCGGGCCGTCGCCGCCGTGGTAGTCGTTCTCGCCCACGTCGCGAGTCTCGGCCTTGCGGTAGTAGGGCAGACAGTCGAGGTAGCTCCAGTTCTCCAGACCGGGTTCTTGCGCCCAGTTATCGAGATCCAGCGCGTTACCACGGATGTAACACATGCCGTTGATCAGCGATGAACCGCCCAGACCTTTGCCGCGTCCGCACTCCATGCGGCGGTTGTTCATAAACGGTTCGGGTTCCGTCTCATAGGCCCAGTTGTAGCGTTTGCCCTGTAGCGGGAACGCCAGCGCGGCGGGCATCTGGGTGCGGAAGTCAAAGCGATAGTCCGGGCCGCCTGCTTCAAGCAGCAGCACGGTTGTGTTCGGATCTTCAGTCAGACGGGTAGCGAGGACGTTGCCGGCTGAGCCGGCACCAATAATGATGTAGTCAAATTGCAAATAAACCTCCTGGTTAGAATATGGACTGGAATTTAGCCATCTCAACCTGGATGGACTTCACCTGGGTGTAACTCTGGAGCGTCATCACGCCGTTCTCGCGACCAATGCCGGAGTGTTTGTAGCCGCCAACGGGCATCTCTGCCGGGGATTCGCCCCAGGTGTTGATCCAGCAAATACCCGCTTCCAGCTGATGAATGACGCGATGCGCGAGGTTCAGGTCCGCCGTCACGATACCCGCCGCCAGACCGTAGTCGGTATCGTTAGCGCGGCGAATCACTTCGTCCTCAGATTCATAAGTGAGAAGCGACATCACCGGACCGAAGATCTCTTCGCGCACGATGGTCATTTCGTCGCGGCAATCGGTGAACACGGTCGGTGCAACCCATGCGCCGTTATCGAAGCCATCGCCTTTCAGTACATCGCCGCCGCACAGTACGCGCGCGCCTTCCTCTTTGCCTTTGGCGATGTAACGCAGCACGTTATCGCGATGCGGGAAGCTGACCAGCGGGCCAAAGTTAGTTTGCGGATCGAAAACGTCGCCCGCGCGAATGCGCTCAACGCGCGCCAGAATCTTTTGTTCAAATGCGGCTTTGCATTTCGCCGGAACGAAGACGCGGGTGCCGTTGGTACACACCTGACCGGAGCTGAAGAAATTCGCCATCATGGCGATATCGGCGGCGAGATCGAGATCCGCATCGTCAAAAACGATCAGCGGTGATTTACCGCCCAGCTCCATGGTCACTTCTTTCAGGGAGGAAGCCGCCGAGTTAGCCATCACTTTTTTGCCGCTGGCGACACCGCCGGTAAATGACACTTTGGCAATGCCCGGATGCTCGGTCAGATACTGCCCGGTCTCCGCGCCCACGCCCGGCAACACGTTAAATACGCCGTCCGGCAGGCCCGCTTCGCTGTAAATTTCGGCCAGCTTTAACGCGGTAAGCGGGGTGACTTCGCTCGGTTTGAAAATCATTGCATTGCCTGCCGCCAGCGCTGGGGCGGATTTCCACAGGGCAATCTGAATCGGGTAGTTCCATGCGCCAATCCCTGCCACTACGCCCAGCGGTTCGCGGCGGGTATAAACAAATGACGTCTCACGCAACGGGATCTGGCTGCCTTCCAGCGCCGGGATCAGCCCGGCGTAGTACTCCAGCACGTCCGCACCGGTAACGATATCGACGGTTGAGGTTTCCGAATATGCTTTTCCGGTGTCGAGGGTTTCCAGTTTTGCGAGTTCGTCATTGCGTTCACGTAGAATATCAACGGCCCGACGCAGAATACGCGAGCGTTCCATAGCGGTCATCGCCGCCCAGATTTTTTGCCCCTGTTGGGCACTCTTCACGGCGCGATCGACATCCTCGCGCCCGGCGGCCTGCACGGTCGCCAGCACGTTACCGTTGGCCGGGTTAATGGTCTCGAAGGTGCGACCGCTGGTGGCGGATGTATAACCACCATGTATATAAAGCTGCTGTTCTGCCATTCGGGACATCACGTCTCCTCGGTTAATCGGTGGGTAAATGCTGAGTAATAAAGTGACGGGTCAGCGAGTGTGCGAGAGGTTTATCCAGCGGTTTGCCGCTCAGTGCCGCGCGCAGCCATAATCCGTCAATCAGCGCGGCAAGTCCGTAGCCCGCTTCCTGCGCCTGTTGGCGCGGTAACTCGCGGTGAAATTCGCTCACCAGATTCGACAATAAGCGGCGGCTACTGACCTGCTGCAAGCGATAGAGCATCGGCTGATGCATACTGCTGGCCCAGAACGCCAGCCAGGCTTTCATCGCCGCACTGCTCACCTGCGTTTCGTCGAAGTTTCCGCCAACAATCGCCTGTAATCGCTGCTCTGCACTGCCCTGCGGAAGTGCATGTAATCGATTCAAAACCGCGTCACGCAGCTGACTGGTGATATCGCGCATGGTTGCTTCCAGCAGACCATTTTTGTCCCTGAAATAGTGGCTGATGATCCCCGTAGAAACGCCTGCACGGCGGGCGATCTGCGCGATCGTTGCATCGTGCATGCCCACTTCATTTATTGCTTCCAGCGTGGCGTCGATCAGTTGTCTGCGCCGGATCGACTGCATCCCCAATTTGGGCATTTTCGCCACTCCATTCATCAGCGTTGTTTATCTATTAAAGCGGTTATTGATTGGACGTTCAATATAAAATGTGTCTTAATTGTTACGAATTTGATTTTAAATGGTAACAATAACAGTGGGGATACTGGATGACAGACCTTTCACACAGCAGGGAAAAGGACAAAATCAATCCGGTGGTGTTTTACACTTCCGCCGGACTGATTTTGTTGTTTTCCCTGACAACGATCCTGTTTCGCGACTTCTCGGCCCTGTGGATTGGACGCACGCTGGACTGGGTCTCTAAAACCTTCGGTTGGTACTATCTGCTGGCGGCAACGCTCTATATTGTCTTTGTGGTCTGCATCGCTTGTTCGCGTTTTGGTTCGGTGAAGCTCGGGCCAGAACAATCAAAACCGGAATTCAGTCTGCTGAGTTGGGCGGCGATGCTGTTTGCTGCCGGGATCGGTATCGACCTGATGTTCTTCTCCGTAGCCGAACCGGTAACGCAGTATATGCAGCCGCCGGAAGGCGCGGGTCAGACGATTGAGGCCGCGCGTCAGGCGATGGTCTGGACGCTGTTTCACTACGGCTTAACCGGCTGGTCGATGTATGCGCTGATGGGCATGGCGCTCGGATACTTTAGTTATCGTTATAATTTGCCGCTCACCATCCGCTCGGCGCTGTACCCGATCTTCGGTAAACGGATTAACGGGCCGATAGGTCACTCAGTGGATATTGCAGCGGTGATCGGCACCATCTTCGGTATTGCCACTACGCTCGGTATCGGTGTGGTGCAGCTTAACTATGGCTTGAGCGTACTGTTTGATATTCCCGATTCAATGGCGGCGAAAGCGGCACTGATCGCCTTGTCGGTGATCATCGCCACGATCTCTGTCACCTCCGGTGTCGATAAGGGGATTCGTGTGTTATCGGAACTTAACGTTGCGCTGGCGCTGGGATTGATCCTTTTCGTGCTGTTTATGGGCGACACCTCGTTCCTGCTTAATGCGCTGGTGCTGAACGTTGGCGACTATATGAATCGCTTTATGGGCATGACGCTCAACAGTTTTGCCTTCGACCGTCCGGTTGAGTGGATGAATAACTGGACGCTCTTCTTCTGGGCATGGTGGGTGGCATGGTCGCCGTTTGTTGGCTTGTTCCTGGCGCGTATCTCGCGTGGGCGTACCATTCGCCAGTTCGTGCTGGGCACGTTGATTATTCCGTTTACCTTCACGCTGTTATGGCTCTCGGTGTTCGGCAATAGCGCGCTGTATGAAATCATCCACGGCGGCGCGGCATTTGCCGAGGAAGCGATGGTCCATCCGGAGCGCGGCTTCTACAGCCTGCTGGCGCAGTATCCGGCGTTTACCTTTAGCGCCTCCGTCGCCACCATTACTGGCCTGCTGTTTTATGTGACCTCGGCGGACTCCGGGGCGCTGGTGCTGGGGAATTTCACCTCGCAGCTTAAAGATATCAACAGCGACGCCCCCGGCTGGCTGCGCGTCTTCTGGTCGGTGGCGATTGGCCTGCTGACGCTCGGCATGCTGATGACCAACGGGATATCCGCGCTGCAAAACACCACGGTGATTATGGGCCTGCCGTTCAGCTTTGTGATCTTCTTCGTGATGGCGGGGTTGTATAAATCTCTGAAGGTAGAAGATTACCGCCGTGAAAGTGCCAACCGCGATACCGCACCGCGACCGCTGGGGCTTCAGGATCGCCTGAGCTGGAAAAAACGTCTCTCGCGCCTGATGAATTATCCGGGCACGCGTTACACTAAACAGATGATGGAGACGGTCTGTTACCCGGCAATGGAAGAAGTGGCGCAGGAGTTGCGGTTGCGCGGCGCGTACGTGGAGCTAAAAAGCCTGCCGCCGGAAGAGGGACAACAGTTGGGGCATCTGGATTTGTTGGTGCATATGGGCGAAGAGCAAAACTTTGTCTATCAGATTTGGCCGCAGCAATATTCGGTGCCGGGCTTTACCTACCGCGCACGTAGCGGTAAATCGACCTACTACCGGCTGGAAACCTTCCTGTTAGAAGGCAGCCAGGGCAACGACCTGATGGACTACAGCAAAGAGCAGGTGATCACCGATATTCTTGACCAGTACGAGCGGCATCTTAACTTTATCCATCTCCATCGTGAAGCGCCGGGCCATAGCGTGATGTTCCCGGACGCGTGATTGTTTTTGCATAAAACCGCGCCATGTCTGCATATGGCGCGGTTTCTCTTACCTCTTGATACGTTATATCTGTACAGTTAAGCCCTTAGTATCGATTGATGATTGCCAGGCAACAGATAATAAAAAAGAAAAGAACTATTGAAGCCCAAAACCTACGTTTGGACTGTTGTGAATGTTCAATAAGCTTAGTCTTATTTAATGTAAATATTGGTGCTAATTTGAAATGACGCTTTATTCATGGGGAACGCGTAGCGCAAATCAACTAAAATCAATGTAACCGTTTGTTGTTTAAGGTTTAATTGTCTGTGTCTGATATTTTATTGATTGTTTTAAATATTGTTTTTATTGTCATTGTTATAATGTTGGCTATCTATTGCTGAATGGATTCAGTCTTAAAAAGCAGGTTGTTAAGGGATAGGCATAGAGTAATGACGTGTATGCATAACCAACATCTTTACTCATTATGTCATTGAATGTTGACGCTATGTGTTTATGAGGTTGAGGTATTTTCAGTTGATCTGGATTGTTAAATTCATATAATGCGCCTTTACTCATGAATGGGCGTCAATACGTAGTGGGAAATTATAAATATCGAAATAGTCCAACTACTTCTTTATTACCAAAAATGAGTATCTGAATTTTAATATTGCATTCTTGCGTGATTATCTCCTGAGTTTGACTTGTGATTACCTTTTTAAGGTATTTAGCGTAACTGTTTTTGAGCGAGCATCAGAGGTAAAGATAATCTTCTTGATAGTGATGTGGGATGTTATACGTATGGCATCGCTAATGTTTATGGTTACCCCTTATGTGTGCTCAGGAATCCACAGGTAATCACTCATACTGAACAGCGATAAAAGATAAAAGGTGTGTTCATGAATTCATGTGATTTTCGTGTTTTTCTGCAAGAGTTCGGTACAACGGTTCATTTGTCATTGCCTGGTAGCGTATCCGAGAAAGAACGACTGCTACTCAAGCTGCTGATGCAGGGAATGTCTGTAACAGAAATATCACAGTACAGAAATCGCAGTGCAAAGACCATTTCACATCAAAAGAAACAGCTCTTTGAGAAACTGGGGATTCAGAGCGATATTACTTTCTGGCGGGATATTTTCTTTCAGTACAATCCGGAGATCATATCCGCCACGGGTAATAATAGTCACAAATATATTAATGATAATCACTATCACCATATCGTCACGCCTGAAGCCATCAGTCTGGCGTTGGAAAACCATGAATTTAAACCGTGGATCCAACCGGTTTTCTGCGCGCAGACTGGGGTACTGACGGGCTGTGAGGTGCTTGTCCGCTGGGAACATCCACAAACGGGAATTATCCCACCGGATCAGTTTATTCCTCTGGCGGAGTCATCTGGTCTTATCGTCATAATGACTCGCCAGTTGATGAAACAGACTGCGGATATTCTGATGCCGGTAAAACATTTGCTGCCGGACAATTTCCATATTGGCATCAACGTCTCGGCGGGTTGTTTTTTGGCCGCAGGATTTGAAAAAGAGTGTCTGAACCTGGTTAAGAAATTAGGTAACGATAAAATCAAACTGGTTCTTGAGCTGACGGAACGTAACCCTATTCCGGTAACGCCAGAAGCCAGAGCGATATTTGACAGCCTTCATCAGCACAACATTACCTTTGCGCTGGATGACTTTGGTACGGGTTATGCGACCTATCGTTACTTGCAGGCGTTCCCGGTCGATTTTATTAAGATCGATAAGTCATTTGTGCAAATGGCGAGCGTGGACGAAATATCCGGTCATATTGTGGACAATATTGTCGAACTGGCGCGTAAGCCTGGTCTGAGTATCGTGGCGGAAGGGGTAGAAACCCAGGAGCAGGCGGATTTAATGATCGGCAAAGGAGTTCACTTTTTGCAGGGCTATTTGTACTCTCCGCCAGTACCGGGTAATAAATTTATCTCTGAATGGGTAATGAAAGCAGGTGGTTGATGTAAACCGCTATTCACAGCGCATCGGGAGGTTGGCAGCGATTAATTCTCCCGATGCAGTAAATCCTGATAGATCCCCGTTAATATGCCATTTGGCGCAAATTGCTTTTTAATCCACTGCGTCACCTGACCCGTAGCAGAATGCTGAGTTGCGAGTAACATGCGTGAATCCTGGCGCGGATTATGGATTTGTCGGGTAACCAGCAGGGATTGCGCCATCGCCTCACGGACCATGTAATCCGGCAAAAAACCAATTCCTTCACCTAAAATCTGGCACTGACATTTGGTGTTGAAATCTGGCACCAGAATCGACTCCTGCCCATGCAGCAACCAGCCCACTTTTTTATTAATCGTATGCGCGGTGTCTTCCACCATGATATTAGGATAGAGACGCAGCTGGCTTTCGGCGATGGGTTCCGGCACAAAGGCTAACGGGTGATCCGGGGCGATAGCAAAAGCCCAGCGAATCGCGCCAATCTCCGTGTAATCAATGCCGCCGCCGTCCAGCAGTGTGTCGGGCGCGCCGATAGCAATATTCGCCTGATTATTAATAATCGCATCCCAGACGCCGTTATACACTTCGGTCGTCACGGTAATCTGGCAGGTTGGAAACTGCTTTTTCAGTACCTGTAATAAGCGTGCGGTGTGTTTGGGCGTATAAAGCAGTTGGTTAATACAAATGCGCACCCGTGCTTCTATACCCTGCGAAATAGTATCGATGCTGCGTTTGATGGCGTGAAAATCATTCAGCAGGTCGGTAGCTTTGCGGAAAAAATAACGCCCGGACTCCGTTAACTCAATGCTTCGGGTACTGCGAGTGAACAGCACCACATCCAGCCCTGTTTCCATTCGCTTGATGGTGTAGCTAATGGCGGAAGTGGTTAAACCCAACTCTTCTGCTGCTTTACTGAAACTGCCAAAACGCGCAGCGGTAGTAAATGCCAACAGATTCTCTTCGGTAAAAATTGAGTTCATTAAACCATTCCCGCCATTATCGAATATGAATTTCTCCAGCCATGACTGTAGAGGTATCGGTTAAAGATAGATAATCATTTTTGAATAACTTTTAATACCCGTCGCGTTTAGTCGTCGCTTCGCTTAATTTTTGTCCGCCATATTCTGAAATTATCCCCACGCAGTTACCCGCCAGAAAACCCAGTAACGTCACCGTCCAGTTCATCCCGCTGGCAAAAAATAGCGTCATGCCGAGAAAGCCTCCGGGAATAAAAGACAATAAACCGAAACGTCCTTGCCAGACCACCACCGCCGAGAAGGGTACAGTCATAATCACGCTCGCCCAGAACGTGGACAATCCACTCACCGAGGCCAGCCAACCGGCAGCCAGCGCGGCGAAAAACGCCCACACCATCCCGGAATAATTAACCGCCAGGCTTCTGATAAACCCCGATTTACCGCCGCCTGCGGCATAAAAACTGCAAAAGGCGACGAAGCCAATGGTTCCTAATAATTCCCATCCCTGAGAGAGCCCGACATGTGAAGACACTAACTGCCAAAGCCCTGCACAAATACCGACGGTGACACCCGTTGCCGTGAGTCCGTTCATCTTGTTCCCCTCTGGTTAGACATGGACGAAAGCTACTCTTACATGTGCAGACTATAGAGAAATAAAACCTGATTGAGTGAAAGGGTATCGGGTCAAAGAAACAAATATTGCATTACCGCACACTGCGAAAAGATTGTTGAACATCATTCAACAAAAAGGCGAAATACGGCGAATTAAATTTAAGCGGGTTCTTTTATCAGATTATCGTTGCTATTCTCAATTCATCGAAAACAGCCACAAAAACCAGGGGAATGTGAATGACTATAAAAAATCTACCTGCCGACTATTTATTGGCTGCGCAACAGGGTGATATCGATAAAGTAAAAACCTGCCTTGCGCTGGGTGTCGATATTAATACCTGCGATCGTCAGGGGAAAACGGCAATTACGCTGGCAAGTTTATATCAGCAATATGCTTGCGTTCAGGCATTAATTGACGCCGGAGCGGATATTAATAAGCAAGATCAGATATGTTCAAATCCTTTTTTAATTAGCTGCCTGACCGGCGATTTAACCCTGTTACGGATTATTTTACCGGCTAAACCCGATCTTAATTGCGTAACCCGTTTTGGCGGTGTCGGCCTGACGCCTGCCTGTGAAAAAGGCCATTTAAGTATTGTAAAAGAGCTTTTGGCGCATACGGAGATTAACGTTAACCAGACCAACCATGTTGGCTGGACGCCGCTACTGGAAGCAATTGTGCTTAATGATGGCGGGATTAAACAGCAGGCGATTGTCCAGTTATTGCTGGAACACGGTGCCAGCCCGCACATGACGGATAAATATGGCAAAACGCCGCTGGAACTGGCGCGGGAACGAGGCTTTGAAGAGATTGCGCAGTTACTGATTGCCGCAGGCGCATAAACCGGGAGGCTTGCTATCAACACACCAGAAAGACGGTGTGTGTGGGCGCTAACTGCGGATGCGGATTTTCTGGCGCAGCGGGGGCAAGGACAGGTTGAACAGCTCTTTGCCAGAGCGGTAAATATCGCACTCCCGGCTCGCCAGCAGTTGCTAACGCTGCTTTGTGAAGAGTACGACAATGCGCCAAACAGTTGTCGGTTGGCACTCACTCACTTTGATGGTCTGTTCCGGCATGGTGATAAGGTTCAGTTTGACGATCAAGGCATTACGGTTGGTCAACATCTTCATATAGAGATGAGTCGTTGTCGGCTTTGGCTGTCCCCAACCTTGCAAATGACCGCTGTGAATTTTCACTTTATCGCCTGGCAACAGTGGCACGACATAATTCATCAGCACCTGGGGGAAAATGAAACCCTGTTTAATTATCGCGGCGATAGTCCGTTTTATCAGGCGTTAAATAAAGAATTACATATTAAACGACGGGCAGTTATTCAGGCCGTAAACGATAAACAAAATATCGCCTCAGCAGTCGCCAGTATGATGGGCTTAGGGATTGGCCTTACGCCATCAGCCGACGATTATTTAACAGGTCTGGCGCTTGTTTTATTTATTTCCGGACATCCGGCGGAAAAATACAAAGAGGAATTTTATCTCGGTCTGCAACGCGGCAGAAATAATACCACGTTATTAAGTGCCATAACGCTGGAAGCCGCATTACAACAACGCTGCCGGGAAAATATTCATCGTTTTATTCATAACATTATTTATGACATCCCTGGGAACGCAACTCAGGCAATAGAAAAAATTAAACATATTGGCTCCAGTTCCGGCTGCGACATGCTGTATGGCATGGCCGATGGTTGTGCGCTGAGCCAAACCTACGGAGGGAATTATGTCAGTTAAAATAGTCATTAAACCGAATACCTATTTTGATTCTGTCTCGCTGATGTCTATCTCCACACGTGCAAATAAACTCGACGGCGTCGAGCAGGCATTTGTGGCGATGGCGACCGAAATGAACAAAGGCGTGCTGAAGAATTTAGGGCTGCTGACGCCGGAGCTGGAGCAGGCGAAAAACGGCGACCTGATGATTGTCATCAACGGCAAAGCGGGCGCAGACAACGAGCAGTTGCTGGTGGAGATTGAAGAACTGTTCAACACCAAAGCGCAAAGCGGCTCGCACGAGGCGCGTTACGCCACTATTGCCAGCGCCAAAAAGCATATCCCGGAAAGTAACCTGGCAGTGATTTCGGTCAACGGTCTGTTTGCCGCTCGCGAAGCGCGTCAGGCGCTGCAAAATGATCTTAACGTGATGCTGTTTTCCGATAACGTCTCGGTTGAAGATGAACTGGCGCTCAAACAGTTGGCCCATGAAAAAGGGCTGCTGCTGATGGGGCCAGACTGCGGCACGGCGATTATCAACGGCGCGGCGCTCTGCTTTGGTAACGCCGTGCGTCGCGGCAACATCGGTATTGTTGGCGCATCCGGCACCGGTAGCCAGGAACTGAGCGTCCGTATCCATGAATTTGGCGGCGGCGTTTCGCAACTGATTGGCACCGGTGGGCGCGACCTGAGCGAGAAAATCGGCGGCCTGATGATGTTCGACGCCATCGGGATGCTGGAAAACGATCCGCAAACTGAAATCATTGTGCTTATCTCCAAACCGCCTGCGCCTGCGGTGGCCCGCAAAGTGCTGGAACGCGCACGTGCCTGCCGCAAGCCGGTGGTGGTCTGCTTCCTCGGTCGTGGCGAAACGCCAGTGGATGAGCAAGGGCTACAGTTTGCTCGCGGCAGCAAAGAGGCGGCGCTGAAAGCGGTAATGCTCTCCGGCGTGAAACAGGAACATCTCGATCTGCATACCCTGAACCAGCCATTGATTGCTGACGTGCGCGCTCGCCTGAAGCCGCAACAGAAATACATTCGTGGCCTGTTCTGCGGAGGTACGCTGTGTGACGAAACCATGTTCGCGGTGATGGAAAAACACGGCGATGTCTACAGCAACATCCAGCCCGATCCTGAATTCCGCCTGAAAGATATCAACCGCAGCGTCAAACATACCTTCCTCGACTTTGGCGATGACGATTTTACCAACGGCAAGCCGCATCCAATGATTGACCCCACCAACCGTATCAGCCGCTTGATCGAAGAGGCGCGCGATCCAGAAGTGGCGTTGATCGTGATGGATTTTGTGCTCGGGTTTGGATCGCATGAAGATCCGGTCGGTTCCACCATCGAGGCGATCAAAGAGGCGAAAGCGATCGCCGCTGCCGAAGGACGTGAGTTGATCATTCTCGCCTATGTGCTGGGTACCGATCTTGATACGCCATCATTAGAACAACAAAGCCAGATGCTGCTTGATGCCGGAGTGATTCTGGCGAGCAGCAGCACCAATACCGGATTGCTGGCGCGTGAATTTATCTGCAAAGGGGAGGAAGCCTGATGAGCCAGTCACTGTTTAGCCAACCATTGAACGTTATTAACGTCGGCATCGCCATGTTTAGCGATGACCTGAAAAAGCAGCATGTAGAAGTGACTCAACTCGACTGGACGCCGCCGGGGCAGGGCAATATGCAGGTGGTGCAGGCGCTGGATAACATTGCTGATTCGCCGCTGGCAGACAAAATCGCCGCCGCGAATCAGCAGGCGCCGGAGCGCATTATTCAGTCACATCCGGTGCTGATTGGTTTTGATCAGGCGATTAACGTGGTGCCGGGCATGACGCCGAAAACCATTCTTCACGCCGGGCCGCCGGTCACCTGGGAAAAAATGTGCGGCGCGATGAAAGGCGCGGTCACCGGAGCGCTGGTGTTTGAAGGACTGGCGAAAGATCTCGACGAGGCGGCTGAACTGGCGGCTTCCGGTGAGATCACTTTCTCGCCGTGCCACGAACATGACTGTGTGGGATCGATGGCGGGTGTTACCTCGGCCTCGATGTTTATGCACATCGTGAAAAACAAAACCTATGGCAACATCGCTTATACCAACATGAGCGAGCAGATGGCGAAGATTTTGCGTATGGGCGCTAACGACCAGAGCGTGATCGACCGCCTCAACTGGATGCGCGATGTGCAGGGACCCATGCTGCGCGACGCGATGAAAATTATCGGCGAAATCGATCTGCGCTTAATGCTGGCGCAGGCGCTGCATATGGGCGATGAGTGCCATAACCGCAATAACGCCGGGACGACGCTGCTGATTCAGGCGCTGACGCCGGGGATTATTCAGGCGGGCTACTCCGTCGAGCAACAGCGCGAAGTGTTTGAGTTTGTCGCCAGCAGTGACTACTTCTCCGGCCCGACGTGGATGGCGATGTGTAAAGCGGCGATGGATGCGGCGCACGGCATCGAATACAGCACTGTGGTGACCACCATGGCGCGTAACGGCGTCGAGTTCGGTCTGCGGGTCAGCGGATTACCGGGGCAATGGTTTACCGGTCCGGCGCAGCAGGTGATCGGCCCGATGTTTGCCGGTTATAAGCCGGAAGATTCGGGGCTGGATATCGGCGACAGCGCCATCACCGAAACCTACGGCATTGGCGGATTTGCTATGGCGACCGCGCCTGCAATCGTCGCGCTGGTGGGCGGTACGGTGGAAGAGGCTATCGATTTCTCCCGTCAGATGCGCGAAATCACTCTCGGCGAAAACCCCAACGTCACCATTCCGCTGCTCGGTTTTATGGGCGTGCCGTCGGCAATCGACATCACCCGCGTGGGTAGCAGCGGCATTCTGCCGGTGATCAACACCGCCATTGCCCATAAAGATGCGGGCGTCGGCATGATTGGCGCGGGCATTGTGCATCCACCATTCGCCTGCTTCGAAAAAGCCATTCTTGGCTGGTGCGAACGTTACGGCGTCTGACCTGCAAACGCACCTTACGATACCTTCTCCCTTTTGGGGAGAAGGGCAACCTCACTCTCATAACCCCATCACCCTCTGTAGCGGACATAACAACATGAAAGAACTTGTGGTCGTTGCCATTGGTGGCAACAGCATTATCAAAGATAACGCCAGCCAGTCGATTGAGCATCAGGCGGAGGCGGTGAAGGCCGTCGCCGATACGGTGCTGGAAATGCTGGCTTCCGATTACGACATTGTGCTGACCCACGGCAACGGACCGCAGGTCGGTTTAGATTTACGCCGCGCGGAGATTGCCCACGAGTGCGAAGGGCTGCCCTTAACGCCGCTGGCGAACTGTGTGGCGGATACGCAAGGCGGCATTGGCTATCTGATCCAGCAGGCGCTGAATAACCGGCTGGCGCGTCACGGCGAGAAAAAAGCCGTCACCGTGGTGACTCAGGTGGAAGTGGATAAAAACGATCCGGGGTTTGCCCATCCCACCAAGCCCATCGGCGCATTCTTTAGTGAAAGCCAGCGTGACGAACTACAAAAGGCAAACCCTGACTGGCGTTTTGTTGAAGATGCCGGACGGGGCTATCGCCGCGTGGTCGCCTCGCCGGAACCGAAACGTATTGTCGAAGCACCTGCCATTAAGGCGCTGATCCAACAAGGTTTTGTGGTGATTGGCGCGGGCGGCGGTGGAATTCCGGTAGTGCGTACTGAAGCGGGGGATTACCAAAGCGTGGACGCGGTTATCGACAAAGATCTCTCTACCGCGCTATTGGCCCGTGAAATTCACGCCGACATTCTGGTGATCACCACTGGCGTGGAAAAAGTGTGTATTCACTTTGGCAAACCGCAGCAGCAGGTGCTGGATCGGGTGGATATTGCCACCATGACCCGCTATATGCAGGAAGGGCATTTCCCACCCGGCAGCATGTTGCCAAAAATCATCGCCAGCCTGACGTTCCTGGAGCAGGGCGGTAAAGAAGTGATTATCACCACGCCGGAATGCCTGCCTGCGGCGCTACGCGGCGAAACGGGCACCCATATTATTAAAACCTAAGGACGTAAGATGAAAGAAAACAATAGCCGCCGTGAATTTCTGAGCCAGAGCGGTAAGATGGTTACCGCCGCCGCGCTGTTTGGTACCTCAGTGCCGCTCGCCCATGCGGGGGTAGCTGGCACCCTAAACTGCGAAGCGAACAACACCATGAAAATCACTGACCCGCATTACTATCTCGATAACGTGCTGCTGGAAACCGGTTTTGACTACGAAAATGGCGTGGCGGTACAGACCCGCACGGCGCGCCAGACCGTGGAGATTCAGGACGGTAAAATTGTTGCCCTGCGCGAGAACAAGCAGCATCCGGACGCCACGCTACCGCACTATGACGCTGGCGGTAAGCTGATGCTGCCCACCACCCGCGACATGCATATTCATCTCGACAAAACCTTCTACGGCGGGCCGTGGCGCTCGCTCAATCGTCCGGCAGGCACCACTATCCAGGACATGATCAAACTCGAGCAGAAAATGCTGCCGGAACTGCAACCGTACACGCAGGAACGGGTGGAAAAACTGATCGATTTATTGCAGTCGAAAGGCACCACCATTGCCCGCAGCCATTGCAATATCGAACCGGTTTCCGGCCTGAAAAATCTGCAAAATTTGCAGGCGGTGCTGGCGCGACGTCAGGCGGGCTTCGAGTGTGAAATTGTCGCCTTCCCGCAGCACGGTTTGCTGCTGTCGAAATCGGAAGCCTTAATGCGCGAAGCGATGCAGGCGGGGGCGCATTACGTCGGCGGGCTGGACCCGACCAGTGTTGATGGCGCGATGGAAAAATCCCTCGACACCATGTTCCAGATTGCGCTGGACTACGACAAAGGCGTCGATATTCACCTGCACGAAACCACTCCGTCGGGCGTGGCAGCCATCAATTATATGGTTGAAACGGTAGAGAAAACGCCACAGCTGAAGGGCAAGCTGACCATCAGTCACGCCTTTGCGTTGGCAACGCTCAACGAACAACAGGTAGATGAACTGGCGCACCGGATGGCGGCGCAGCAAATTTCTATCGCCTCGACGGTGCCGATTGACACGCTGCATATGCCGCTCAAACAGTTGCACGACAAAGGCGTAAAAGTCATGACCGGCACCGACAGCGTTATCGACCACTGGTCTCCCTACGGCCTGGGCGACATGCTGGAAAAAGCCAATCTCTACGCGCAGCTCTATATTCGTCCTAACGAACAGAATTTGTCCCGTTCGCTGTTTTTAGCCACTGGCGATGTATTGCCGCTCAACGAAAAAGGCGAGCGCGTGTGGCCCAAAGCGCAGGATGACGCCAGCTTTGTGCTGGTGGACGCCTCCTGTTCCGCCGAGGCGGTGGCGCGTATCTCGCCGAGAACCGCAACGTTCCATAAAGGGCAACTGGTGTGGGGGAGTGTGGCAGGTTGATACGAACTTGATATATCTGCAACGGTGAACAGTAAGAGATTTAAGCCCCAGGGAGTGGGGCGGCCTGAGTATGAGTGTGTCGGCAGAAATGGACATTATCTTTGAAGAATATGCCCTTATTGACGTTGTGTAGATAACTATTTGTCTACGTGAAAATATCATCAGTTTTGCCGATTTTTGTCTTTTACGGATAGCAAATATCACACTTATAGGCGCTCGCCTTATGGGGAACGTTGCTGCTCTGTTTCATTCAGGCTCGCGGCATGTTGGGGCTGGATCGGGTGGTTTAAATATTGGCTATATTCAATGGACGCGTTTTGCCGCGATGACATATCAGGCATCGCCAAATACACATAGCTAATCAGGAGTAAACACAATGAAGATCAAAGCTGTTGGTGCATATTCCGCTAAACAACCGCTGGAACCGATGGATATCACCCGGCGTGAACCGGGACCGCATGATGTCAAAATCGAAATCGCTTACTGTGGCGTCTGCCATTCCGATATCCACCAGGTCCGTTCCGAGTGGGCGGGGACGGTTTACCCCTGTGTGCCGGGTCATGAAATTGTGGGGCGTGTGGTAGCCGTTGGTGATCAGGTAGAAAAACATGCGCCGGGCGATCTGGTCGGTGTCGGCTGCATTGTCGACAGTTGTAAACATTGCGAAGAGTGTGAAGACGGGCTGGAAAACTACTGTGATCACATGACCGGCACCTATAACTCGCCGACGCCGGACGAACCGGGCCATACTCTGGGCGGCTACTCACAACAGATCGTCGTTCATGAGCGATATGTTCTGCGTATTCGTCACCCGCAAGAGCAGCTGGCGGCGGTGGCACCTTTGTTGTGTGCAGGGATCACCACGTATTCGCCGCTACGTCACTGGCAGGCCGGGCCGGGAAAAAAAGTGGGCGTGGTCGGCATCGGCGGTCTGGGACATATGGGGATTAAGCTGGCCCACGCGATGGGGGCGCATGTGGTGGCATTTACCACTTCTGAGGCAAAACGCGAAGCGGCAAAAGCCCTGGGGGCCGATGAAGTTGTTAACTCACGCAATGCCGATGAGATGGCGGCTCATCTCAAGAGTTTCGATTTCATTTTGAATACAGTAGCTGCGCCACATAATCTCGACGATTTTACCACCTTGCTGAAGCGTGATGGCACCATGACGCTGGTTGGTGCGCCTGCGACACCGCATAAATCACCGGAAGTTTTCAACCTGATCATGAAACGCCGTGCGATAGCCGGCTCTATGATTGGCGGCATTCCAGAAACACAGGAGATGCTCGATTTTTGCGCCGAACATGACATCGTGGCTGATATAGAGATGATTCGGGCCGATCAAATTAATGAAGCCTATGAGCGAATGCTGCGAGGTGATGTGAAATATCGTTTTGTTATCGATAATCGCACACTAACAGACTGAAACAATTAATAAATATCCTGTGGTTTAACATATTAACTTCGCTCTCCACTTAACTTTTTAGTTAAGGAGAGCGAAATAATATCAAAGTAGCAGTAAAACCTATAACGTAAATTCAAATTGTTAAATTAACTCCCTCCAGTACACAATACTTCACACGTTAGTTATGAGCGATTTCTGATAGTGCCTGGTTTAATCAGGGCTTTATTATCTGCGACGTTTATTTTTATTTAAGAGAGATCGCGATGATATCATTAAAAGCTCCGCACAATAATTTGATGCCATATACGCAACAAAGCATACTTAATACTGTTAAAAACAATCAGTTATCAGAGGATATCAAAAGCTCCCTGGTCTCCTGTGTCGATATATTCAAGGTTTTGATTAAACAATATTATGATTATCCTTATGATTGTCGTGATGATTTAGTCGATGACGACAAACTCATTCATCTCATGGCTGCCGTACGAGACTGTGAGTGGTCAGACGATAACGCACTCACCATAAATGTGCAGTTTAATGATTTCCCTGGGTTTTATGACTGGATGGATTACCCTGATCACCCGGTTAAGTTTGTTTTTCGCATACTTGAAAATCAAAAAGGGACAGTTTGGGTATATGACCAGGATGATGCGTTTCTTGATATTAAAGCAAATGTGCAGGCTGGACGCTTTACCGGGCTTAAGAAATTAGAGCAGTTTATCGATTCAGTGCGAACAGATTGCAAATGTATTCTTCTTGAACACCATATGCCTTTGCTGAGACTTTTCCCTAAAGGGAAAGAGTGTATGCATGTGGAAAAATGGCTTCGCGAAATGTCGTCTATCCCGGAGACCGACGCGCCCATTAAGCAGGCGCTTGCGCATGGATTATTATTACACTTAAAAAATATCTACCCTGTTTTTCCTGAATCACTGGTGAGGTTATTGCTCTCTGTTCTGGACGTAAAAACATACAGAGATGATGCGCGATTAAATGAATGGATATCTAATAGAGTGCAGGAGTTAGGTGACAGATATTATCCTGTAAATAAGCACGTTAAAATCCGCTACACTCTTTAGTTCAGAAAGGGTTCCACCTGCGAGTTGTTATTCCACCAGAGAGTGAATCGCAAAGCAGGTGATCATTTCATCTGTATATCCGTATGCCAAATGGCATTCCACCGCCTTTTTCGCCGATATTTTGTTGTGATCGGCGACGCTTCGCTTAAAAAAGCATCAGCAGTGGTTTCGCAGCTATACGGTGTATAAAAAAATGATCTCATGCAGATGTTTTGTGAATGTGTGGGTTGACATTCATATGAAAAAAATCATAATTCCATCATGTTTGTGTGGGGGCTTTTCTGTATCTTACGCATCGCACTCAAGCCTGACAGAAAATATGCTGTAAGGCTCATATCAAAAACCGCCATTAGCTCATCAGGAAGAGCAGACGACAACCAGGATTGTTGTATGGTACGGGGTTCGAGGCCTCGATGGCGGTCCAACTTTTCATAACTCTTCTGAATCAGATCCCCTTATTATCATCCCTGCAAAGTGAAACATTGCCATTGTTTGGCTATTCAGGACGGGTCAGAGCAATGAAAAAAGCCCACACAGGGGAGAGTGGGCTGAAATGGGAAGCTAAAGACTCAAGTAAACTTATCGGAAATAAGGACCACGCATTACGGGGGCTATCATCGCCGATGGTCGGGATCCGGCAAATCAGGTTGATTACGTAGAGAGTAAATTATCTGCTCACCGCTGCGTCACCCCTTCGTAAATCAGGCGTAGCGCGAATACACCAATAATTGCACCAATAATCCGACTGGCAACGCGTTGCATACGCCCATAAGCACGACGCACTGCGGGCAAAGAAAACGCCTGACTAAGAAAGACTCGCCAGATAATTGATGCGAGCACAATCCCCGCCCAGGCCATTAAACGTGCCCATGTTGGTGTTTCGGCATTTAATGTTACTGAGAAAATACTGATAAAAAATAACACGGTTTGCGGGTTAGAGAGATCGGTAATTAATCCGCGGCGAAAAAAGACATACCAGGGGGCGTTAATCGGTTGTTGTAGTGTGCTCATTTGCGGTGTTGACTGGCGGCGCATGCTGCACCACGCAAACCATAAGAGATAAGCGCCGCCGACGATTCTGATAAGCGAAAAAATCTCCTCACACTGCGTAATTAGCGTTGCAAGACCAAACAAACCCAACCCGGAATAAAATGCATCGCCCAGCGCCACGCCCAGCCCGGTCAGCACCCCTGCGCGTCGACCGGAAGCCAGGCTGGTTTGTACTACCACAAAGAGATTGGCTCCCGGATTAAAAAAAGTAATCACGAACAGTCCTACGGTCAGGTAAACGGCGTGCAAAGGATCCATAGTGATTTCATCCATAAATAAGTGAAGTAACTTCATCATATTTCTACCAAAAATAATCGGGTGCGAGAGAGATCACAAAGTGTCTTATTTCCGGTTACTGGCGTTTATGCCCTGACTGAACTAATTATTAATCAACCCAATAATGTGGGTGGGTGATAGTGTGATAACAACTCTGGAGCCGTAATATGAAAATAATCTCTAAAATGTTAGTCGGTGCGTTAGCGTTTGCCGTTACCAATGTCTATGCCGCAGAATTAATGACCAAAGCGGAATTTGAAAAGGTTGCATCGCAATATGAAAAAATAGGTGATATTTCAACCAGTAATGAAATGTCGACCGCAGATGCGAAAGAAGATTTGATCAAAAAAGCCGATGAAAAAGGGGCTGATGTGTTGGTACTGACCTCCGGTCAAACTGACAATAAGATCCACGGCACGGCAAATATTTATAAGAAGAAGTAATTCTGAATCCTATGTAAACATCCCCGATGCGTAAGTTTATCGGTGATCATCATCTATTGAAATTTATGCCGGATAAAGCGTTCGCGCTGCATTCGGCAGTTCAGCTTTTCAGCCGCCGCCAGAACGTCGTCCGGCTGATACCTAAATAATTCGCCGCTGCTGTTTTATCGCCATTAAATTTCTCCAGTGCCTGTTGTGGTGTCAGTAAGCGTGGAGCGGGAGTTTTCGCCGACTCGCGCGCCAGTTCCGGCAGTAGCAGCTGCAAAAATTGCGGCGTTAAATCCGGCGTCGGTTCCACACTTAAAAACAGCGCCAGTCGCTCCATCATATTGCGCAGTTCACGAATATTGCCCGGCCAGTCGTAGTGCACCAGCACGGTTTCGCTTGCCTGTAACCCCTGGCGTAATGCGGCAGAAAACGGGGCGGAGAGCGCCGCCAGAGACACTTTCAAAAAGCTTTCCGCCAGCGGCAGAATATCCGTCACCCGCTCGCGCAGTGGTGGCAATTGCAGACGCAAAATACTCAGCCGATAAAACAGATCACGGCGAAACTCCCCTTGCCGCATATCTTCTTCCAGATTGCAGTGAGTGGCGCTAATGACTCGCACATCCACCGGAACAGGCTGATGCCCGCCGACGCGGGTGACCTCTTTTTCTTCCAGCACCCGTAACAGGCGAGTCTGCAAAGGTAGCGGCATTTCGCCAATCTCATCCAGAAACAGCGTACCGCCGTGGGCAATTTCGAACAGCCCGGCGCGACCTCCACGTCGCGAGCCGGTAAACGCTCCTTCCTCATAGCCAAACAGCTCCGCTTCCAGCAGAGATTCAGCAATCGCCCCGCAGTTGACGGCAACAAACGGATGCGACTTTTTGCCCTGTCGCGCATCGTGGCGGGCAAAATATTCCCGATGAATCGCCTGGGCCGCCAGCTCTTTGCCCGTCCCCGTTTCCCCCTCAATCAACACCGCCGCACTGGAGCGGGCATACAGCAAAATAGTCTGCCGTACCTGTTCCATCTGTGGTGATTGACCGAGCATATCGCCCAGCACGTAACGAGTACGCAGGGCGTTGCGGGTGGCATCGTGAGTGTTATGGCGTAACGACATGCGCGTCATATCCAGCGCATCGCTGAATGCCTGGCGTACGGTGGCGGCGGAATAGATAAAAATTCCGGTCATTCCGGCTTCTTCTGCCAGATCGGTAATCAGCCCCGCGCCGACCACCGCTTCGGTGCCGTTAGCTTTCAGCTCGTTAATCTGCCCGCGCGCGTCTTCTTCGGTAATGTAGCTACGTTGGTCGAGGCGCAAATTAAAGGTTTTTTGAAACGCCACCAGTGCCGGAATAGTTTCCTGATAAGTGACAACGCCGATAGAAGAGGTGAGTTTTCCGGCTTTTGCCAGTGCCTGTAATACATCGTAGCCGCTCGGTTTAATCAAAATAACTGGCACTGACAGGCGGCTTTTCAGGTACGCGCCGTTAGAGCCAGCAGCGATGATGGCATCGCAGCGTTCGTTTGCCAGTTTCTTGCGGATGTAGGTCACCGCTTTTTCAAAGCCAAGCTGAATAGGGGTGATATTCGCCAGGTGATCAAACTCGAGGCTGATATCGCGAAACAGCTCGAACAGGCGCGTCACCGATACTGTCCAGATAACCGGTTTGTCGTCATTCAGCCGTGGTGGATGTGCCATAGCGCACCGCAAAGTTAAGAAACCGAATATTGGGTTTAGTCTTGTTTCATAATTGTTGCAATGAAACGCGGTGAAACATTGCCTGAAACGTTAACTGAAACGCATATTTGCGGATTACTTCATGACTTTATCTTTAACTCATTGAAATTAAATGTTTAATTTTATTAAGGCAATTGTGGCACACTCATTGCTTTGTCTTTATCAACGCAAATAACAAGTTGATAACAAAGGATGGGCTATGTCTCTACACTCTCCAGGTAAAGCGTTTCGCGCTGCACTTAGCAAAGAAACCCCGTTGCAAATTGTTGGCACCATCAACGCTAACCATGCGCTGCTGGCGCAGCGTGCCGGATATCAGGCGATTTATCTCTCCGGCGGTGGCGTGGCGGCAGGATCGCTGGGGCTGCCCGATCTCGGTATTTCTACTCTTGATGATGTGCTGACTGACATTCGCCGTATTACCGACGTTTGTTCGCTGCCGCTGCTGGTGGATGCGGATATCGGTTTTGGTTCTTCGGCCTTTAACGTGGCGCGCACCGTGAAATCGATGATTAAAGCCGGTGCGGCAGGATTGCATATTGAAGATCAGGTTGGTGCGAAACGCTGCGGTCATCGTCCGAACAAAGCGATCGTCTCGAAAGAGGAGATGGTGGATCGGATCCGCGCGGCGGTGGATGCGAAAACCGATCCTGATTTTGTGATCATGGCGCGCACCGATGCGCTGGCGGTAGAGGGGCTGGACGCCGCGATCGAGCGCGCGCAGGCCTATGTTGAAGCGGGTGCCGAGATGTTGTTCCCGGAGGCGATTACCGAACTCGCCATGTACCGCCAGTTTGCTGATGCGGTGCAGGTGCCAATCCTCGCCAACATTACCGAATTTGGCGCAACACCGCTGTTTACCACCGACGAATTACGCAGCGCCCATGTCGCAATGGCGCTGTACCCACTTTCAGCGTTCCGTGCCATGAACCGCGCCGCCGAACATGTCTACAACGTCCTGCGTCAGGAAGGCACGCAGAAAAGCGTCATCGACACCATGCAGACCCGCAACGAGCTGTACGAAAGCATCAACTACTACCAGTACGAAGAGAAGCTCGACGACCTGTTTGCCCGTAACCAGGCGAAATAAAACACAACGAAAAATATCTCGACCCTACAAATGACGAGGACAACATGAGCGACACAACGATCCTGCAAAACAGTACCCATGTCATTAAACCGAAAAAATCGGTGGCGCTTTCTGGCGTTCCGGCGGGCAATACAGCGCTCTGCACCGTGGGTAAAAGCGGCAATGATTTGCATTACCGCGGCTACGACATTCTTGATCTGGCGGAACATTGCGAATTTGAAGAAGTAGCGCATCTGCTGATCCACGGCAAACTGCCGACCCGTGACGAACTCGCCGCCTACAAAACGAAACTGAAAGCCCTGCGCGGTTTACCGGCTAACGTGCGTACCGTGCTGGAAGCCTTACCGGCGGCGTCACACCCGATGGATGTTATGCGCACCGGCGTTTCCGCGCTCGGCTGCACGCTGCCAGAAAAAGAGGGGCATACCGTCTCCGGCGCGCGTGATATTGCCGACAAACTGTTGGCGTCGCTGAGCTCGATTCTTCTCTACTGGTATCACTACAGCCACAACGGCGAACGCATCCAGCCGGAAACCGATGACGATTCTATAGGCGGTCATTTCCTGCATCTGCTGCATGGTGAAAAGCCGTCGCAAAGCTGGGAAAAGGCGATGCATATTTCGCTGGTGCTGTACGCCGAACACGAGTTTAACGCCTCCACCTTTACCAGCCGGGTGATTGCGGGCACCGGCTCTGACATGTATTCAGCGATTATCGGCGCGATTGGCGCACTGCGCGGGCCGAAACACGGCGGGGCGAATGAAGTGTCGCTGGAGATCCAGCAACGTTACGAAACGCCGGACGAAGCCGAAGCCGATATCCGCAAGCGCGTGGAAAACAAAGAAGTGGTGATTGGTTTTGGACATCCGGTTTATACCATCGCTGACCCGCGTCATCAGGTGATCAAACGCGTGGCGAAGCAGCTCTCGCAGGAAGGCGGCTCGCTGAAGATGTACAACATCGCCGATCGCCTGGAAACGGTGATGTGGGAGAGCAAAAAGATGTTCCCCAATCTCGACTGGTTCTCCGCTGTTTCCTACAAAATGATGGGCGTTCCCACCGAGATGTTCACACCACTGTTTGTTATCGCCCGCGTCACCGGCTGGGCGGCGCACATTATCGAACAACGTCAGGACAACAAAATTATCCGTCCTTCCGCCAATTATGTTGGACCGGAAGACCGCCAGTTTGTCGCGCTGGATAAGCGCCAGTAAACCTCTACGAATAACAATAAGGAAACGTACCCAATGTCAGCTCAAATCAACAACATCCGCCCGGAATTTGATCGTGAAATCGTTGATATCGTCGATTACGTGATGAACTACGAAATCAGCTCCAGAGTAGCCTACGACACTGCACATTACTGCCTGCTCGACACGCTCGGCTGCGGTCTTGAAGCTCTCGAATACCCAGCCTGTAAAAAACTGCTGGGGCCAATTGTCCCCGGCACCGTCGTACCTAACGGCGTGCGCGTCCCCGGAACTCAGTTCCAGCTCGACCCCGTCCAGGCGGCATTTAACATCGGCGCGATGATCCGTTGGCTCGATTTCAACGATACCTGGCTGGCGGCGGAGTGGGGCCATCCTTCCGACAACCTCGGCGGCATTCTGGCAACGGCGGACTGGCTTTCGCGCAACGCGGTCGCCAGCGGCAAAGCGCCGTTGACCATGAAACAGGTGCTGACCGCAATGATTAAAGCCCATGAAATTCAGGGCTGCATCGCGCTGGAAAACTCCTTTAATCGCGTCGGCCTTGACCACGTTCTGTTAGTGAAAGTGGCTTCCACCGCCGTGGTCGCCGAAATGCTTGGCCTGACCCGTGATGAAATCCTCAACGCTGTTTCGCTGGCGTGGGTGGACGGTCAGTCGCTGCGCACCTATCGCCATGCGCCGAACACCGGCACGCGTAAATCCTGGGCGGCGGGCGATGCCACGTCCCGCGCGGTACGTCTGGCACTGATGGCGAAAACGGGCGAAATGGGCTACCCGTCAGCCCTGACTGCGCCTGTGTGGGGTTTCTACGACGTCTCCTTTAAAGGTGAATCGTTCCGCTTCCAGCGCCCGTACGGTTCTTACGTCATGGAGAATGTGCTGTTCAAAATCTCCTTCCCGGCGGAGTTCCACTCCCAGACGGCAGTTGAAGCGGCGATGACGCTCTATGAACAGATGCAGGCAGCAGGCAAAACGGCGGCGGATATCGAAAAAGTGACCATTCGCACCCACGAAGCCTGTATTCGCATCATCGACAAAAAAGGGCCGCTCAATAACCCGGCTGACCGCGACCACTGCATTCAGTACATGGTGGCGATCCCGCTGCTGTTCGGGCGCTTAACGGCGGCAGATTACGAGGACAACGTTGCGCAAGATAAACGCATCGACGCCCTGCGCGAGAAGATCAATTGCTTTGAAGATCCGGCGTTTACCGCTGACTACCACGACCCGGAAAAACGCGCCATCGCCAATGCCATAACCCTTGAGTTCACCGACGGCACGCGCTTTGAAGAAGAGGTGGTGGAGTACCCAATTGGTCATGCTCGCCGCCGTCAGGATGGAATTCCGAAGCTGGTCGATAAATTCAAAATCAATCTCGCGCGCCAGTTCCCGACTCGCCAACAGCAGCGCATTCTGGAGGTTTCTCTCGACAGAGCTCGCCTGGAACAGATGCCGGTCAATGAGTATCTCGACCTGTACGTCATTTAAGCAAACAGCGGTAAGGCGTAAGTTCAACAGGAGAGCATTATGTCTTTTAGCGAATTTTATCAGCGTTCGATTAACGAACCGGAGAAGTTCTGGGCCGAGCAGGCCCGGCGTATTGACTGGCAGACGCCCTTTACGCAAACGCTTGATCACAGCAATCCGCCGTTTGCCCGTTGGTTTTGTGAAGGCCGAACCAACTTGTGTCACAACGCTATCGACCGCTGGCTGGAGAAACAGCCAGAGGCGCTGGCGCTGATTGCCGTCTCTTCGGAAACAGAAGAAGAGCGCACCTTTACCTTTCGTCAGCTGCATGACGAAGTGAACGCAGTGGCGTCAATGCTGCGCTCACTGGGCGTACGGCGTGGCGATCGGGTGCTGGTGTATATGCCGATGATTGCCGAAGCGCATATTACTCTGCTGGCCTGCGCGCGCATTGGCGCTATTCACTCGGTGGTGTTTGGTGGATTTGCCTCGCACAGCGTGGCGGCGCGAATTGATGATGCTAAACCGGTGCTGATTGTCTCGGCTGATGCCGGAGCGCGCGGTGGCAAAATTATTCCGTATAAAAAATTGCTCGACGATGCGATAAGCCAGGCGCATCATCAGCCGCGCCACGTTTTACTGGTGGATCGCGGGCTGGCGAAAATGGCGCGCGTTACCGGACGGGATGTCGATTTCGCGTCATTGCGCCATCAACACATCGGCGCGCGGGTACCGGTGGCGTGGCTGGAATCCAACGAAACCTCCTGCATTCTCTACACCTCCGGCACGACCGGCAAACCTAAAGGCGTGCAACGTGACGTTGGCGGATATGCGGTGGCGCTGGCGACCTCGATGGACACCATTTTTGGCGGCAAAGCGGGCGGTGTGTTCTTCTGTGCGTCGGATATCGGCTGGGTGGTGGGGCATTCGTATATCGTCTACGCGCCGCTGCTGGCGGGGATGGCGACTATCGTTTACGAAGGATTACCGACCTGGCCGGACTGCGGCGTGTGGTGGAAAATCGTCGAGAAATATCAGGTTAGTCGGATGTTCTCAGCGCCGACCGCCATTCGCGTGCTGAAAAAATTCCCTACCGCTGAAATTCGCAAACACGATCTCTCGTCGCTGGAAGTGCTCTATCTGGCTGGAGAACCGCTGGACGAGCCGACCGCCAGTTGGGTGAGCAATACGCTGGATGTGCCGGTCATCGACAACTACTGGCAGACCGAATCCGGCTGGCCGATTATGGCGATTGCTCGCGGTCTGGACGACAGGCCGACGCGTCTGGGAAGCCCCGGCGTGCCGATGTATGGCTATAACGTGCAGTTGCTTAATGAAGTCACCGGCGAACCGTGTGGCGTCAATGAGAAAGGGATGCTGGTGGTGGAGGGGCCATTGCCGCCAGGCTGTATTCAGACCATCTGGGGCGACGACGACCGCTTTGTGAAGACGTACTGGTCGCTGTTTTCCCGTCCGGTGTACGCCACTTTTGACTGGGGCATCCGCGATGCTGACGGCTATCACTTTATCCTGGGGCGTACTGATGATGTGATTAACGTTGCCGGGCATCGGCTGGGGACGCGCGAGATTGAAGAGAGTATCTCCAGTCATCCGGGCGTTGCCGAAGTGGCGGTGGTTGGGGTGAAAGATGCGCTGAAAGGGCAGGTGGCGGTGGCGTTTGTCATTCCGAAAGAGAGCGACAGTCTGGAAGATCGTGAGGTGGCGCATTCGCAAGAGAAGGCGATTATGGCGCTGGTGGACAGCCAGATTGGCAACTTTGGCCGCCCGGCGCACGTCTGGTTTGTCTCGCAATTGCCGAAAACGCGATCCGGAAAAATGCTGCGCCGCACGATCCAGGCGATTTGCGAAGGACGCGATCCTGGGGATCTGACGACCATTGATGATCCTGCGTCGTTGGATCAGATCCGCCAGGCGATGGAAGAGTAGGTTATTGTCGGATGCGTCGCCTGGCGCATCCGACACCATGCGCCGATGCCTGATGCGACGCTTACCGCGTCTTATTATGCCTACCCACTGTTTTTACACCGATAATTTTTCCCCCACCTTTTTGCACTCATTCATATAAAAAATATATTCCCCTACGAAAACGATTGCTTTTTATCTTCAGATGAATAGAATGCGGCGGATTTTTTGGGTTTCAAACAGCAAAAAGGGGGAATTTCGTGTCGCAAGATAACAACTTTAGCCAGGGGCCAGTCCCGCAGTCGGCGCGGAAAGGGGTATTGGCATTGACGTTCGTCATGCTGGGATTAACCTTCTTTTCCGCCAGTATGTGGACCGGCGGCACTCTCGGAACCGGTCTTAGCTATCATGATTTCTTCCTCGCAGTCCTCATCGGTAATCTTCTCCTCGGTATTTACACTTCATTTCTTGGTTACATTGGCGCAAAAACCGGCCTGACCACTCATCTTCTTGCTCGCTTCTCTTTTGGTGTTAAAGGCTCATGGCTGCCTTCACTGCTACTGGGCGGAACTCAGGTTGGCTGGTTTGGCGTTGGCGTGGCGATGTTTGCTATTCCGGTGGGCAAGGCAACTGGGCTGGATATTAATTTGCTGATTGCCGTTTCCGGTTTACTGATGACCGTAACCGTCTTCTTTGGCATTTCGGCGCTGACGGTTCTTTCGGTGATTGCAGTTCCGGCTATCGCCTGTCTTGGCGGTTATTCCGTGTGGTTGGCCGTTAACGGCATGGGCGGCCTGGACGCATTAAAAGCGGTCGTTCCCGCACAACCGTTAGATTTCAATGTCGCGCTGGCGCTGGTTGTGGGGTCATTTATCAGTGCGGGCACGCTCACCGCTGACTTTGTCCGGTTTGGTCGTAATGCCAAACTGGCGGTGCTGGTGGCGATGGTGGCCTTTTTCCTCGGCAACTCGTTGATGTTTATTTTCGGTGCAGCGGGCGCGGCGGCACTGGGGATGGCGGATATCTCTGATGTGATGATTGCTCAGGGTCTGCTGCTGCCTGCGATTGTGGTGCTGGGGCTGAATATCTGGACCACCAACGATAACGCGCTCTATGCGTCGGGCTTAGGTTTCGCCAACATTACCGGGATGTCGAGCAAAACCCTTTCGGTAATCAACGGTATTATCGGTACGGTCTGCGCATTATGGCTGTATAACAATTTTGTCGGCTGGCTGACCTTCCTTTCGGCAGCTATTCCTCCGGTAGGGGGCGTGATCATCGCTGACTATCTGATGAACCGTCGCCGCTATGAGCACTTTGCGACCACGCGTATGATGAGTGTCAATTGGGTGGCGATTCTGGCGGTCGCCTTGGGGATTGCCGCAGGCCACTGGTTACCGGGAATTGTTCCGGTCAACGCGGTATTAGGTGGCGCGCTGAGCTATCTGATCCTTAACCCGATTTTGAATCGTAAAACGACAGCAGCAATGACGCATGTGGAGGCTAACAGTGTCGAATAACGCTTTACAAACAATTATTAACGCCCGGTTACCTGGCAAAGAGGGGCTGTGGCAGATTTATCTGCAGGACGGAAAAATCAGCGCCATTGATGCGCAATCCGGCGTGATGCCCATAACTGAAAACAGCCTGGATGCCGAACAAGGTTTAGTTATACCGCCGTTTGTGGAGCCGCATATTCACCTGGACACCACGCAAACCGCCGGACAACCGAACTGGAATCAGTCCGGCACGCTGTTTGAAGGCATTGAACGCTGGGCCGAGCGCAAAGCGTTATTAACCCATGACGATGTGAAACAACGCGCCTGGCAAACGCTGAAATGGCAGATTGCCAACGGCATTCAGCATGTGCGTACCCATGTCGATGTCTCCGACGCAACGCTGACTGCGTTGAAAGCGATGCTGGAAGTGAAACAGGAAGTTGCGCCGTGGATTGATCTGCAAATCGTCGCCTTCCCGCAGGAAGGGATTTTGTCGTATCCCAACGGTGAAGCGTTGCTGGAAGAGGCGTTACGCTTAGGGGCAGACGTAGTGGGGGCGATTCCGCATTTTGAATTTACCCGTGAATATGGCGTGGAGTCGCTGCATAAAACCTTCGCCCTGGCGCAAAAATACGACCGTCTCATCGATGTTCACTGTGATGAGATTGATGACGAACAGTCGCGCTTTGTTGAAACCGTTGCCGCCCTGGCGCACCGTGAAGGCATGGGCGCGCGAGTCACCGCCAGCCACACTACGGCAATGCACTCCTATAACGGGGCGTATACCTCGCGCCTGTTCCGCTTGCTGAAAATGTCCGGTATTAACTTTGTCGCCAACCCGCTGGTCAATATTCATCTGCAAGGGCGTTTCGATACGTATCCAAAACGTCGCGGCATCACGCGCGTTAAAGAGATGCTGGAGTCCGGCATTAACGTCTGCTTTGGTCACGATGATGTCTTCGATCCGTGGTATCCGCTGGGAACGGCGAATATGCTGCAAGTGCTGCATATGGGGCTGCATGTTTGCCAGCTGATGGGCTACGGGCAGATTAACGATGGCCTGAATTTAATCACCCACCACAGTGCCAGGACGTTGAATTTGCAGGATTACGGCATTGCCGCCGGAAAAAGCGCTAACCTGATTATCCTACCGGCTGAAAATGGGTTTGACGCGCTGCGCCGTCAGGTTCCGGTACGCTATTCGGTACGTGGTGGTAAGGTGATTGCCAGCACGAAACCGGCACAAACCACCGTGTATCTGGAGCAGCCGGAAGCCATCGATTACAAACGGTGATCGGCTGGGCTGTGTGTTGACAAAGCGAGCGTAGTTTATGCCGGATGCGGCGTGAACGCCTTATCCGGCCTACGTAGAGCACTGAACTCGTAGGCCTGATAAGCGTAGCGCATCAGGCAATTGTGTCAGTGGTTACCGCGATTCATTTCCGCCAACAACCGCGCATTTATCCAACGCCATGTGTAAAAATGCCTTCGCGGCGGCTGTCTGCCAGCTATTTTTCCGCCGCAACAAAACCGCCGTTCTCTCCAGTAACGGTGGGGCAAGAGAAATCGCTTTAAGCCCGTCATGTTGTGTGGCAATCGCTGCTGGCAACAATGTGGAAAGGGAAGTGCGGCGAATCAGCTCCAGAACCGCGCTAATTGAGTTCGCCTCAATGACCACCTGTGGATGTAGCCCCGCTTTCTCGCAGTAGTGGTCAATTTGCTCTCTGGTGGCAAATTCCGCGCTGAGCAGGACCAGTTTTTCATCATGCAAGCGACTCAACGCCACCTGTTCACAGGCAGCCAGCGGATGATGTTGCGCCACGACTAACGCTAAACTTTCTGTCAGTAAAGGAATTGCCTCCAGCTCCGGCGAATGCGCAGGCGCGAAGGCAATCCCAACGTCCAGCTCGTCGCGACAAAGCAGATCTTCGATTTTCTCCTGCGACATTTCCTGTAGCTGGAGCGTGATGCCGGGGTAGCGCGCATAGAAATCCGCCATTAAAGGGCCGATAAAGTAGCTTGTAAAGGTGGGAGTGACGGCGATACGCAGCGATCCTCGCGTCAGATCGGCAACATCATGAATCGCCCGTTTACCCGCCCCCAGTTCCTGTAACGCCCGGCTGGCGTACTGTCGCCAGACTTCTCCCGCATCAGTGAGACGAATCGTTCGCCCGCTACGGTCAAACAGCGGCACGCCTAAACTCTCCTCTAACTGGCGAATCTGCTGGGAAAGCGCAGGCTGGGAGACGTGCAACGCACTGGCGGCACGGGTAAAGCTGCCATGTTCAGCCACGGCAAGAAAATAATTGATATGTCGAGAGAGCATTCGCCAACCTATAAGTAAATCCAATAGAACTCATCATAAATGAGACTTTTACCTTATGACAATCGGCGAGTAGTCTGCCTCTCATTCCAGAGACAGACAGAGGTTAACGGTGAAAGAGATTATTGATGGATTCCTTAAATTCCAGCGCGAGGCATTTCCGAAGCGGGAAGCCTTGTTTAAACAGCTGGCGACACAGCAAAGCCCGCGCACACTTTTTATCTCCTGCTCCGACAGCCGTCTGGTCCCTGAGCTGGTGACGCAACGTGAGCCTGGCGATCTGTTCGTTATTCGCAACGCGGGCAATATCGTCCCTTCCTACGGGCCGGAACCCGGTGGCGTTTCTGCTTCGGTGGAGTACGCCGTCGCTGCGCTTCGGGTATCTGACATTGTGATTTGCGGTCATTCCAACTGTGGCGCGATGACCGCCATTGCCAGCTGTCAGTGCATGGACCATATGCCTGCCGTCTCCCACTGGCTGCGTTATGCCGATTCAGCCCGCGTCGTTAATGAGGCGCGCCCGCATCCCGATTTACCGTCAAAAGCTGCGGCGATGGTACGTGAAAACGTCATTGCTCAGTTGGCTAATTTGCAAACTCATCCATCGGTGCGCCTGGCGCTCGAAGAGGGGCGGATCGCCCTGCACGGCTGGGTCTACGACATTGCAAGCGGCAGCATCGCAGCTTTTGACGGCGCAACCCGCCAGTTTGTGCCACTGGCCGCTAATCCTCGCGTTTGTGCCATACCGCTACGCCAACCGACCGCAGCGTAACCTTATTTTTAAACCATCAGGAGATCCACCATGATTCAGTCGCAAATTAACCGCAATATTCGTCTTGATCTTGCCGATGCCATTTTGCTCAGCAAAGCTAAAAAAGATCTCTCATTTGCCGAGATTGCCGACGGCACCGGTCTGGCAGAAGCCTTTGTAACCGCGGCTTTGCTGGGGCAGCAGGCGCTTCCTGCCGACGCCGCCCGCCTGGTCGGGGCGAAGCTGGATCTCGACGAAGACGCCATTCTACTGTTGCAGATGATTCCACTGCGTGGCTGCATTGATGACCGTATTCCAACCGACCCAACGATGTATCGTTTCTATGAAATGTTGCAGGTGTACGGCACAACCCTGAAAGCGTTGGTTCATGAGAAGTTTGGCGATGGCATTATCAGCGCGATTAACTTCAAACTCGACGTTAAGAAAGTGGCGGACCCGGAAGGTGGCGAACGTGCGGTCATCACCTTAGATGGTAAATATCTGCCGACCAAACCGTTCTGACAGCCATGCGTAACCATCAAAAGACGTTCACGATGCTGCTGGTTCTGGTGCTGATTGGTCTTAATATGCGACCACTGCTCACCTCCGTCGGGCCACTGCTACCGCAATTGCGCCAGGCAAGCGGAATGAGCTTTAGCGTGGCTGCCCTGTTGACCGCTCTGCCGGTGGTTACCATGGGCGGGCTGGCGCTGGCCGGAAGCTGGCTTCATCAGCATGTCAGCGAACGTCGCAGCGTCGCCATCAGTTTGTTACTGATTGCCGTCGGTGCATTGATGCGTGAGCTTTACCCCCAAAGTGCGCTGTTGCTTAGCAGCGCACTGCTTGGTGGAGTGGGGATCGGCATCATTCAGGCAGTGATGCCTTCGGTAATTAAGCGGCGGTTTCAGCACCGTACGCCACTGGTGATGGGGCTGTGGTCCGCGGCTCTGATGGGCGGCGGTGGACTTGGTGCCGCCATTACGCCCTGGTTAGTTCAACATAGCGAAACCTGGTATCAAACACTCGCCTGGTGGGCGCTGCCTGCCGTTGTTGCGCTCTTTGCCTGGTGGTGGCAAAGCGCCCGCGAGGTCGCCTCTTCTCACAAGACAACAACCACTCCGGTTCGCGTGGTATTCACTCCCCGCGCGTGGACGCTGGGTGTTTACTTCGGTCTGATTAACGGTGGTTACGCCAGCCTGATTGCCTGGTTACCCGCTTTCTATATTGAGATTGGTGCCAGCGCGCAGTACAGCGGTTCCTTGCTGGCGTTGATGACGCTTGGGCAAGCTGCGGGGGCATTGCTGATGCCTGCTATGGCTCGCCATCAGGATCGGCGCAAACTTTTGATGCTGGCGCTGGCGTTACAACTGGTGGGTTTCTGCGGCTTTATCTGGCTGCCGCTGCAATTGCCGGTCTTCTGGGCGATGGTGTGTGGTTTAGGTCTGGGCGGCGCATTTCCGCTCTGTTTGCTGCTGGCGCTCGATCACTCTGCGCAACCCGCTATTGCTGGCAAACTGGTGGCGTTTATGCAGGGGATCGGTTTTATCATCGCCGGGCTTGCCCCGTGGTTTTCTGGTGTGCTGCGTAGTATCAGCGGCAATTACCTGATGGACTGGGCGTTTCATGTGCTGTGCGTCGTTGGGCTGATGATCATAACCCTGCGTTTTGCACCAGCACGTTTTCCGCAGCTGTGGGTCAAAGAGGCATGATGCGATGCTTGTTTCGCCAGATAATGGAAGAGTGAATTATTGTCGGATGTGCCCAATGGCGCATCCGACATTTATTTCAGTGCTTATTTAAACTGAAGGTTCAACTTTATAATCTTTGTAATAATAGTGCTTATCCCGCTCGTTTATTTCGCGAATAACCCGGCAAGGAACGCCAGCAGCCACGACGTTTGGTGGAATGTCTTTTATGACGACACTACCCGCGCCAATAACAGAATTATCCCCGATGGTGACGCCTGGATTAATGACCACATGACTTCCGATCCAGACGTTATTGCCAATCGTTATCGGAAAAGAGTACATCTCACCGTTTTTTCTCAATTCATGGTGTACAGGGTGTCCCGTAACGGAAAGAGTAACATTGGGTGCAATCAATACGTTATCACCGATCGTTACCGTGTAGTCGTCTACAATGGTTAAATTGAAATTTGCATAAAAATTGCGGCCTATATGGATGTTGGAACCGTAAGAGAAATAGACGGGTGGTTCTATCCAGGCGTTTTCCCCTACCGTGGCAAACATTTCTTTAATCAGGCTTTCTCTTTTTTCAACTTCTGATGGATGCGAGTGATTAAACTCATACATTAACGTTTTCCCACGAAGTCTTTTTTCCGGTAAGCCTTCGCACATATCGGTAAATAGCTTGCCTGCTTTTATTCTTTCGGTCATTGGCATGTTCATTGCGATCATTCCGTCCTGATATGTTGGTCGGATAAGGCGCTCGCGCCGCATCCGACATTGATTGCTTAAGCGACTTCATTCACCTGACGACGCAGTAGAGAAAGCGGACCGGGGCCGCTAAGCGTGAACACGGAAATTAAGGTGAAGCCCAACGCCACCAGACCCAGCACCAGATAAGCGCCCTGGAAACCGATGCTTTCATACATATTGCCCGCCAGTACAGACATAAAAATCATCGCCAGTTGCTTAAAGAAGCAGAAACAGACCAGATAAATCGTCGCTGAAAAACGCACTTCAAACTGGCTGGTAATATATTTAAAGCAGCCCACCAGCAGGAACGGTACTTCAAACATATGCAGCGTTTTCAGAATAACCACTTCCAGCGCTGAGGTGGCGAACGATGAGCCAATAATACGTACAGACATAATAGTGCCAGCCAGCAGTAGGGCGTTTTTCCCACCGATGCGATTAATGATCAGTGGCGCAAAGAACATAATCGAGGCGTTAAGTAATTCGCCCATTGTCGTTACGTAGCCAAATACCCGCGTACCCTGTTCACCGGTAGCAAAGAACGAAGTAAAGAAATTAGCAAACTGTTGGTCAAAAACATCGTAGGTGCAGGAAACGCCAATAACATACAGTGACAAAAACCACAGTTTTGGCTGTCTGAACAGTTCCAGCGCCAGCTTAAGGCTAAATGCCGAATGGTTGGCACCTACCGCATTGGCAACCGTGGCGGAAGAGGGTGCATCCGTTTTGGCGAAAAAGAGTAAAACGGCGAGGATGAGTGCACAGCCAGAACCCAGCCAGAAAACAAACTGATTATTGATGGTGAACATGATACCGACAATCGAGGCACACAGCGCCCAGCCAACACAGCCAAACATCCGCGCGCGACCAAATTCGAAATTACTGCGACGGCTGACTTTCTCGATAAATGCCTCTACTGCTGGCGCACCGGCGTTAAAACAAAAGCCAAGATAAATACCACCAACAATCGATCCTACTAAAATGTTGTATTGTAACAGTGGCCCGAAGATAAAAATAAAGAACGGCGCAAACATCACTAACATGCCGGTAATAATCCACAGCAGGTATTTGCGCAGCCCGAGTTTGTCAGAAAGCAGACCAAACAGCGGTTGGAATAATAGCGAGAACAGAGAAATAGCAGCAAAAATAATACCCGTATCACTTTTGCTGATATGGTTGATGTCATGTAGCCAAATCGGGAAAAATGGGAAGTAGGCTCCCATGATAAAAAAGTAAAAGAAAAAGAATAAACCGAACATCCAAAAGTTTGTGTTTTTTAAATAGTACATAATGGATTTCCTTACGCGAAATACGGGCAGACATGGCCTGCCCGGTTATTATTATTTTTGACACCAGACCAACTGGTAATGGTAGCGACCGGCGCTCAGCTGGAATTCCGCCGACACTGACGGGCTCCAGGAGTCGTCGCCACCAATCCCCATATGGAAACCGTCGATATTCAGCCATGTGCCTTCTTCCGCGTGCAGCAGATGGCGATGGCTGGTTTCCATCAGTTGTTGTTGGCTGTAGCGACTGATATTGAACTGGAAGTCGCCGCGCCACTGGTGTGGGCCATAATTCAATTCGCGCGTCCCGCAGCGCAGACCGTTTTCGCTCGGGAAGACGTAAGGGGTATACATGTCTGACAATGGCAGATCCCAGCGGTCAAAACAGGCCGCAGTAAGGCGGTCGGGATAGTTTTCTTGCGGCCCTAATCCGAGCCAGTTTACCCGCTCTGCGACCTGCGCCAGCTGGCAGGTCAGGCCAATCCGCGCCGGATGCGGTGTATCGCTCGCCACTTCAACATCAACGGTAATCGCCATTTGACCACTACCATCAATCCGGTAGGTTTTCCGGCTGATAAATAAGGTTTTCCCCTGATGCTGCCACGCGTGAGCGGTCGTAATCAGCACCGCGTCGGCAAGTATATCTGCCGTGCACTGCAACAACGCCACTTCGGCCTGGTAATGGCCCGCCGCCTTCCAGCGTTCGACCCAGGCGTTAGGGTCAATGCGGGTCGCTTCACTTACGCCAATGTCGTTATCCAGCGGTGCGCGGATGAACTGATCGCGCAGCGGCGTCAGCAGTTGTTTTTCATCGCCAATCCACATCTGTGAAAGAAAGCCTGACTGGCGGTTAAATTGCCAACGCTTATTACCCAGCTCGATGCAAAAATCCATTTCGCTGGTGGTCAGTTGCGGGATGGCGTGGGGCGCGGAGGGGAGTGCCACACTGAGGTTTTCCGCCAGACGCCACTGCTGCCAGGCGCTAATGTGTCCGGCTTCTGACCATGCGGTCGCGTTCGGTTGCACTACGTGTACCGTAAGCCAGAGTTGTCCGGTGCTTTCCGGCTGCGGTAGTTCAGGCAGTTCAATCAACTGTTTATCTTGTGGAGCAACATCCAGAGGCATTTCACCGCTTGCCAGCGGCTTGCCATCCAGTGCCACCGACCAGTGCAGGAGCTCGTTATCGCTATGACGGAACAGGTATTCGCTGGTCACTTCGATGGTTCGCCCGGATAAACGGAACTGGAAAAACTGCTGCTGGTGTTTTGCTTCCGTCAGCGCCGGATGCGGCGTGCGGTCGGCAAATACCAGACCGTTCATGCAGAACTGGCGATCGTTCGGCGTATCGCCAAAATCACCGCCGTAAGCCGACCACGGGTTGCCGTTTTCATCATATTTAATCAGCGACTGATCCACCCAGTCCCAGACGAAGCCGCCCTGTAAACGGGGGTACTGACGAAATGCCTGCCAGTATTTAGCGAAGCCGCCAAGACTGTTACCCATCGCGTGGGCATATTCGCAAAGGATCAGCGGGCGCAGTTCTCCAGGCAGCGAAAGCCATTTTTTGATGGACCATTTCGGCACAGCCGGGAAGGGCTGGTCTTCATCCACGCGCGCGTACATCGGGCAAATAATATCGGTGGCCGTGGTGTCGGCTCCGCCGCCTTCATACTGCACCGGGCGGGAAGGATCGACAGATTTGATCCAGCGATACAGCGCGTCGTGATTAGCGCCGTGGCCTGATTCATTCCCCAGCGACCAGATGATCACACTCGGGTGATTACGATCGCGCTGCACCATTCGCGTTACGCGTTCGCTCATCGCTGGTAGCCAGCGCGGATCATCGGTCAGACGATTCATTGGCACCATGCCGTGGGTTTCAATATTGGCTTCATCCACCACATACAGGCCGTAGCGGTCGCACAACGTGTACCACAGCGGATGATTCGGATAATGCGAACAGCGCACGGCGTTAAAGTTGTTCTGCTTCATCAGCAGGATATCCTGCACCATCGTCTGCTCATCCATGACCTGACCATGCAGAGGATGATGCTCGTGACGGTTAACGCCGCGAATCAGCACCGGCTTGCCGTTCAGCAGCAGGAGACCATTTTCAATCCGCACTTCGCGGAAACCGACATCGCAGGCTTCTGCTTCAATCAGCGTGCCGTCGGCGGTGTGCAGTTCAACCACCGCACGATAGAGATTCGGGATTTCGGCGCTCCACAGCGCCGGGTTTTCGACGTTCAGACGTAGCGTGACGCGATCGGCATAACCACCACGCTCATCGATAATTTCACCGCCGAAAGGCGTGGTGCCGCTGGCGACCTGCGTTTCACCCTGCCACAAAGAAACCGTCACCCGCAGCTCATCGCGCAGTTCGCCGCACATCTGAACTTCTGCCTCCAGTACCGCGCGGCTGAAATCATCATTAAAGCGAGTGGCAACATGGAAATCGCTGATTTGTGTGGTCGGTTTGTGCAGCAACGAGACGTCACGGAAAATGCCGCTCATCCGCCACATATCCTGATCTTCCAGATAACTGCCGTCACTCCAGCGCAGCACCATCACCGCGAGGCGGTTTTTTCCGGCGCGTAAAAATGCGCTCAGGTCAAATTCAGACGGCAAACGGCTGTCCTGGCCGTAACCGACCCAGCGCCCGTTGCACCACAGATGAAACGCCGAGTTAACACCATCAAAAATAATTCGCGTCTGGCCTTTCTGTAGCCAGCATTCATCAATATTAAATGTGAGCGAGTAACAACCCGTCGGATTCTCCGCGGGAACAAAAGGCGGATTGACCGTAATGGGATAGGTCACGTTGGTGTAGATGGGCGCATCGTAACCGTGCATCTGCCAGTTTGAGGGGACGACGACAGTATCGGCGTCAGGAAGATCGCAATCCAGCCAGCTTTCCGGCACCGCTTCTGGTGCCGGAAACCAGGCAAAGCGCCATTCGCCATTCAGGCTGCGCAACTGTTGGGAAGGGCGATCGGTGCGGGCCTCTTCGCTATTTCGCCAGCTGGCGAAATGGGGATGTGCCGCAAGGCGATTAAGTTGGGTAACGCCAGGGTTTTCCCAGTCACGACGTTGTAATACGACGGCCAGTGAATCCGTAATCATAGTCATAGCTGTATCCTGTGTGAAATTGTTATCCGCTCACAATTTCACACAACATACGAGCCGGACGCATAGAGTGTAAAGCCTGGGGTGCCTAATGAGTGAGCTGACTCACATTAATTGCGTTGCGCTCACTGCCCGCTTTCCAGTCGGGAAACTTGTCGTGCCAGCTGCATTAAAGAATCTGCCAACGCGCGGGGAGAGGCGGTTTGCGTATTGGGCGGAAGGGTGGTTTTTCTTTTCACCAGTGAGACGGGCAACAGCTGATTGCCCTTCACCGCCTGGCCCTGAGAGAGTTGCAGCAAGCGGTCCACGCTGGTTTGCCCCAGCAGGCGAAAATCCTGTTTGATGGTGGTTAACGGCGGGATATAACACGAGCTGTCTTCGGTATCGTCGTATCCCACTACCGAGACATCCGCACCAACGCGCAGCCCGGACTCGGTAATGGCGCGCATTGCGCCCAGCGCCATCTGATCGTTGGCAACCAGCATCGCAGTAGGAACGATGTCCTCATTCAGCATTTGCATGGTTTGTTGAAAACCGGACATGGCACTCCAGTCGCCTTCCCGTTCCGCTATCGGCTGAATTTGATTGCGAGTGAGATATTTATGCCAGCCCGCCAGACGCAGACGTGCCGAGACAGAACTTAATGGACCCGCTAACAGCGCGATTTGCTGGTGACCCAATGCGACCAGATGCTCCACGCCCAGTCGCGTACCGTCTTCATGGGAGAAAATAATACTGTTGATGGGTGTCTGGTCAGAGACATCAAGAAATAAAGCCGGAACATTAGCGCAGGCAGCTTCCACAGCAATGGCATCCTGGTCATCCAGCGGATAGTTAATGATCAGCCCACTGACGCGTTGCGCGAGGAGATTGTGTACCGCCGCTTTACAGGCTTCGACGCCGCTTCGTTCTACCATCGACACCACCACGCTGGCACCCAGTTGATCGGCGCGAGATTTAATCGCGGCGACAATTTGCGACGGCGCGTGCAGGGCCAGACTGGAGGTGGCAACGCCAATCAGCAACGACTGTTTGCCTGCCAGTTGTTGTGCCACGCGGTTGGGAATGTAATTCAGCTCCGCCATCGCCGCTTCCACTTTTTCCCGCGTTTTCGCAGAAACGTGGCTGGCCTGGTTCACCACGCGGGAAACGGTCTGATAAGAGACACCGGCATACTCTGCGACATCGTATAGCGTTACTGGTTTCACATTCACCACCCTGAATTGACTCTCTTCCGGGCGCTATCATGCCATACCACGAAAGGTTTTGCGCCATTCGATGGTGTCAGCGTAAATGCACGCCGCTTCGCCTTCCCGCTACCAGAATAGCCTGCGATTCAACCCCTTCTTCGATCTGTTTTGCCACCCGTTGCAGCGCCGGAAGATGCTTTTCCGCTGCCTGTTCGATGGTCATTGCGCTCGCCATATACACCAGATTCAGACAGCCAATCACCCGTTGTTCACTGCGCAGCGGTACGGCGATAGAGGCGATCTTCTCCTCCTGATCCCAGCCGCGGTAGTTCTGTCCGTACCCCTCTTTGCGCGCGCGCGCCAGAATGGCTTCCAGCTTTAACGGTTCTCGTGCCAGTTGATAGTCATCACCGGGGCGGGAGGCTAACATCTCGATTAATTCCTTGCGTTCTTGTTCCGGGCAAAAGGCCAGCCAGGTCAGGCCCGAGGCGGTTTTCAGAAGCGGTAACCGTCGCCCGACCATTGCCCGGTGAAAGGATAATCGGCTGAAACGATGGGTGGTTTCGCGTACCACCATTGCATCAACATCCAGCGTGGACACATCTGTCGGCCATACCACTTCGCGCAACAGATCGCCCAGCAGTGGGGCAGCCAGTGCAGAAATCCACTGTTCGTCACGAAATCCTTCGCTTAATTGCCGCACTTTGATGGTCAAACGGAAACTATCATCGGAGGGACTACGCCGGACATATCCCTCTTCCTGCAGCGTCTCCAGCAGTCGCCGCACAGTGGTGCGATGCAGGCCGCTGAGTTCCGCCAGCAGCCCGACGCTGGCACCGCCGTCAAGTTTATTTAACATATTTAATAACATTAGACCGCGGGTTAAGCCGCGCACGGTTTTGTATTCCGTCTGCTCATTGTTCTGCATATTAATTGACATTTATATAGTTAAAACAACGTTGTGCACCTGGTGCACATTCGGGCATGTTTTGATTGTAGCCGAAAACACCCTTCCTATACTGAGCGCACAATAAAAAATCATTTACATGTTTTTAACAAAACAAGTTGCGCTGTACTGTGCGCGCAACGGCATTTTGTCCGAGTCGTGAGGTACTGAAATGGCAATACAACACCCTGACATCCAGCCTGCTGTTAACCATAGCGTTCAGGTGGCGATCGCTGGTGCCGGTCCGGTCGGGCTGATGATGGCGAACTATCTCGGCCAGATGGGCATTGACGTGCTGGTGGTGGAGAAACTCGATAAGTTGATCGACTACCCGCGTGCGATTGGTATTGATGACGAGGCGCTGCGCACCATGCAGTCGGTTGGCCTGGTCGATAATGTTCTGCCGCACACTACGCCGTGGCACGCGATGCGTTTTCTCACCCCAAAAGGTCGCTGTTTTGCTGATATTCAGCCAATGACCGATGAATTTGGCTGGCCGCGCCGTAACGCCTTTATTCAGCCTCAGGTCGATGCGGTGATGCTGGAAGGATTGTCGCGTTTTCCGAATGTGCGCTGCCTGTTTTCCCGCGAGCTGGAGGCCTTCAGCCAGCAAGATGACGAAGTGACCTTGCACCTAAAAACGGAAGAAGGGCAGCGGGAAACGGTCAAAGCCCAGTGGCTGGTGGCCTGTGATGGTGGGGCAAGTTTTGTCCGTCGCACCCTGAATGTGCCGTTTGAAGGTAAAACTGCGCCAAATCAGTGGATTGTGGTAGATATCGCCAACGATCCGTTAAGTACGCCGCATATCTATTTGTGTTGTGATCCGGTGCGCCCGTATGTTTCTGCCGCGCTGCCTCATGCGGTACGTCGCTTTGAATTTATGGTGATGCCGGGAGAAACCGAAGAACAGCTGCGTGAGCCGCAAAATATGCGCAAGCTGTTAAGCAAAGTGCTGCCTAATCCGGACAATGTTGAATTGATTCGCCAGCGTGTCTACACCCACAACGCGCGACTGGCGCAACGTTTTCGTATTGATCGCGTACTGCTGGCGGGCGATGCCGCGCACATCATGCCGGTGTGGCAGGGGCAGGGCTATAACAGTGGTATGCGCGACGCCTTTAACCTCGCATGGAAACTGGCGTTGGTTATCCAGGGGAAAGCCCGCGATGCGCTGCTCGATACCTATCAACAAGAACGTCGCGATCACGCCAAAGCGATGATTGACCTGTCCGTGACGGCGGGCAACGTGCTGGCTCCGCCGAAACGCTGGCAGGGTACGTTACGTGACGGCGTTTCCTGGCTGTTGAATTATCTGCCGCCAGTAAAACGCTACTTCCTCGAAATGCGCTTCAAGCCGATGCCGCAATATTACGGCGGTGCGCTGGTGCGTGAGGGCGAAGCGAAGCACTCTCCGGTCGGCAAGATGTTTATTCAGCCGAAAGTCACGCTGGAAAACGGCGACGTGACGCTGCTCGATAACGCGATCGGCGCGAACTTCGCGGTAATTGGCTGGGGATGCAATCCACTGTGGGGGATGAGCGACGAGCAAATCCAGCAGTGGCGCGCGTTGGGCACACGCTTCATTCAGGTGGTGCCGGAAGTGCAAATTCATACCGCACAGGATAACCACGACGGCGTACTACGCGTGGGCGATACGCAAGGTCGCCTGCGTAGCTGGTTCGCGCAACACAATGCTTCGCTGGTGGTGATGCGCCCGGATCGCTTTGTTGCCGCCACCGCCATTCCGCAAACCCTGGGCAAGACCCTGAATAAACTGGCGTCGGTGATGACGCTGACCCGCCCTGATGCCGACGTTTCTGTCGAAAAGGTAGCCTGATATGCACGCTTATCTTCACTGTCTTTCCCACTCGCCGCTGGTGGGATATGTCGACCCGGCGCAAGAGGTACTCGATGAGGTCAATGGCGTGATTGCCAGCGCCCGCGAGCGTATTGCGGCTTTCTCCCCTGAACTGGTGGTGCTGTTTGCGCCAGATCACTACAACGGCTTTTTCTATGACGTGATGCCACCGTTCTGTTTAGGCGTTGGAGCGACGGCAATTGGTGATTTCGGCAGTGCGGCAGGAGAGCTGCCCGTGCCTGTGGAGCTGGCGGAGGCCTGTGCGCATGCCGTCATGAAGAGCGGGATCGATCTTGCCGTTTCTTACTGTATGCAGGTGGACCACGGGTTCGCCCAGCCGCTGGAGTTCCTGCTCGGTGGGCTGGATAAGGTGCCAGTACTGCCGGTGTTCATCAACGGTGTCGCCACGCCGCTGCCCGGTTTCCAGCGTACCCGCATGTTGGGGGAAGCCATTGGACGTTTCACCAGTACTCTCAATAAACGCGTGCTGTTCCTGGGGTCCGGTGGGCTTTCCCATCAGCCGCCGGTGCCCGAACTGGCGAAAGCCGATGCCCATATGCGCGACCGTCTGTTGGGGAGCGGGAAAGATTTACCCGCCAGTGAGCGCGAATTGCGTCAGCAACGGGTGATTAGCGCCGCTGAGAAGTTTGTTGAGGATCAGAGAACGCTGCATCCGCTCAACCCGATTTGGGATAACCAGTTCATGACTTTGCTGGAGCAGGGACGCATACAGGAACTGGATGCCGTCAGTAACGAAGAGCTTTCCGCCATTGCCGGAAAGTCGACACATGAAATCAAAACCTGGGTCGCCGCTTTTGCCGCTATTTCTGCGTTTGGCAACTGGCGTAGCGAAGGGCGTTATTACCGCCCAATCCCGGAGTGGATTGCCGGATTTGGCTCGTTAAGCGCCAGAACAGAGAACTGAATATGCAGGAGAAGATGATGAGTTATCAGCCACAAACCGAAGCCGCCACCAGCCGTTTTCTGAATGTAGAAGAAGCGGGTAAAACGCTGCGCATCCATTTTAATGACTGCGGACAAGGCGACGAAACTGTTGTCCTGCTGCATGGTTCCGGCCCGGGTGCTACTGGCTGGGCGAACTTCAGCCGCAATATCGATCCGCTGGTAGAGGCGGGCTATCGGGTGATCCTGCTGGATTGTCCGGGTTGGGGCAAGAGCGATTCGATCGTTAATAGTGGTTCGCGATCGGATCTTAATGCACGAATCCTGAAAAGCGTGGTGGATCAACTGGATATCGCCAAAATCCACCTGCTGGGCAACTCGATGGGTGGCCATAGTTCTGTGGCGTTCACCCTTAACTGGCCGGAGCGCGTCGGCAAACTGGTGCTGATGGGCGGCGGTACGGGCGGCATGAGTTTGTTTACGCCGATGCCAACCGAAGGTATTAAGCGACTGAATCAGCTTTATCGTCAGCCGACTATCGAAAACCTGAAGCTGATGATGGATATCTTCGTTTTTGATACCAGCGATTTGACCGACGCCCTGTTTGAAGCGCGTCTGAATAATATGCTGTCGCGCCGCGATCACCTGGAAAACTTCGTTAAGAGCCTGGAAGCCAATCCGAAACAGTTCCCGGATTTTGGCCCACGGCTGGCGGAAATCAAAGCGCAAACCCTGATTGTCTGGGGGCGCAACGACCGCTTTGTGCCGATGGATGCGGGTCTGCGTCTGCTGTCCGGCATTGCCGGTTCTGAACTGCATATCTTCCGCGACTGTGGTCACTGGGCGCAGTGGGAACATGCCGACGCTTTCAATCAACTGGTGCTGAATTTCCTCGCACGCCCTTAAGGAACGGTCATGACGAAGCATACTCTTGAGCAACTGGCGGCGGATTTACGCCGCGCCGCAGAGCAGGGCGAAGCGATTGCGCCGCTGCGCGATCTGATTGGTATCGATAACGCTGAAGCGGCCTACGCCATTCAGCACATCAATGTGCAACATGACGTCGCGCAGGGGCGTCGCGTGGTGGGGCGTAAAGTGGGGCTGACGCATCCGAAAGTGCAGCAACAACTGGGCGTTGATCAACCGGATTTCGGGACATTATTTGCCGACATGTGTTATGGCGATAATGAAACCATTCCTTTTTCCCGTGTTCTGCAACCCCGCATTGAAGCGGAGATCGCACTGGTGTTGAACCGCGATCTACCCGCAACCGATATCACCTTCGACGAATTGTATAACGCCATTGAATGGGTACTTCCGGCGCTGGAGGTGGTGGGGAGCCGCATTCGCGACTGGTCGATTCAGTTTGTCGATACCGTGGCAGATAACGCTTCCTGCGGGGTGTATGTCATCGGCGGTCCGGCGCAACGCCCGGCGGGGTTAGACCTGAAAAACTGCGCCATGAAGATGACGCGTAATAACGAAGAGGTTTCCAGCGGGCGCGGCAGCGAATGCCTGGGACATCCGCTTAATGCCGCCGTCTGGCTGGCACGCAAAATGGCCAGTCTGGGTGAACCGCTGCGCGCCGGAGATATCATCCTTACCGGGGCATTAGGTCCGATGGTGGCGGTGAATGCGGGCGATCGTTTTGAAGCCCATATCGAAGGCATAGGTTCAGTTGCTGCGACATTTTCAAGCGCAGCCCCAAAAGGAAGTCTGTCATGAGTAAGCGTAAAGTCGCCATTATCGGTTCAGGCAACATTGGCACCGATCTGATGATTAAAATTTTGCGTCACGGTCAGCATCTGGAGATGGCGGTGATGGTCGGCATTGATCCTCAGTCCGACGGTCTGGCGCGTGCCAGACGTATGGGCGTCGCCACCACCCATGAAGGGGTGATCGGGCTGATGAACATGCCTGAATTTGCTGATATCGACATTGTATTTGATGCGACCAGCGCGGGCGCGCATGTGAAAAACGATGCCGCTTTGCGCGAAGCGAAACCGGATATTCGCTTAATTGACCTGACGCCTGCTGCCATCGGCCCTTACTGCGTGCCGGTCGTTAATCTCGAGGCGAATGTCGATCAATTGAACGTCAACATGGTCACCTGCGGCGGCCAGGCCACCATTCCAATGGTGGCGGCAGTTTCACGCGTGGCGCGTGTTCATTACGCCGAAATTATCGCTTCTATCGCCAGCAAATCTGCCGGACCTGGCACGCGTGCCAATATCGATGAATTTACGGAAACCACTTCCCGAGCCATTGAAGTGGTGGGCGGCGCGGCAAAAGGGAAGGCAATTATCGTGCTTAACCCAGCAGAGCCACCGTTGATGATGCGTGACACGGTGTATGTATTGAGCGACGAAGCTTCACAAGATGATATCGAAGCCTCAATCAATGAAATGGCTGAGGCGGTGCAGGCTTACGTACCGGGATATCGCCTGAAACAGCGCGTGCAGTTTGAAGTTATCCCGCAGGATAAACCGGTTAATTTGCCGGGCGTGGGGCAGTTCTCCGGGCTGAAAACGGCTGTCTGGCTGGAAGTCGAAGGCGCAGCACATTATCTGCCTGCCTATGCGGGCAACCTCGACATTATGACTTCCAGTGCGCTGGCGACAGCGGAAAAAATGGCCCAGTCACTGGCGCGCAAGGCAGGAGAAGCGGCATGAACGATAAAAAACTTTATATCTCGGACGTCACGTTGCGTGATGGTATGCACGCCATTCGTCATCAGTATTCATTGGAAAACGTTCGCCAGGTTGCCAAAGCACTGGACGATGCCCGCGTGGATTCGATTGAAGTGGCCCACGGCGACGGTTTGCAAGGTTCCAGCTTTAACTATGGTTTCGGCGCACATAGCGACCTTGAATGGATTGAAGCGGCGGCGGATGTGGTGAAGCACGCCAAAATCGCGACGTTGTTGCTGCCTGGAATCGGCACTATTCACGATCTGAAAAATGCCTGGCAGGCTGGCGCGCGGGTGGTTCGTGTGGCTACGCACTGTACCGAAGCTGATGTTTCCGCCCAGCATATTCAGTATGCCCGCGAGCTCGGAATGGACACCGTTGGCTTTCTGATGATGAGCCATATGACCACGCCGGAGAATCTCGCAAAGCAGGCAAAGCTGATGGAAGGCTACGGTGCGACCTGTATTTATGTGGTGGATTCTGGCGGTGCGATGAACATGAGCGATATCCGTGACCGTTTCCGCGCCCTGAAAGCAGTGCTGAAACCAGAAACGCAAACCGGCATACACGCTCACCATAACCTGAGTCTTGGCGTGGCGAACTCTATCGCGGCGGTGGAAGAGGGCTGCGACCGAATCGATGCCAGTCTCGCGGGAATGGGCGCGGGCGCAGGTAACGCGCCGCTGGAAGTGTTTATTGCCGCCGCGGATAAACTGGGTTGGCAGCATGGGACCGATCTCTATGCGTTAATGGATGCCGCTGACGACCTGGTGCGTCCGTTGCAGGATCGTCCGGTACGAGTCGATCGCGAAACGCTGGCGCTGGGATACGCCGGTGTTTACTCCAGCTTCCTGCGTCACTGTGAAACGGCGGCGGCGCGTTATGGCTTAAGCGCGGTGGATATTCTCGTTGAGTTGGGCAAACGCCGGATGGTTGGCGGCCAGGAGGATATGATCGTCGACGTGGCGCTGGATCTGCGCAACAACAAATAATGATGACTGCCGAGAACGTGCATTTTGTATGCCCATCCCAGCACGACTGCCGGATGCGGCGTAAACGTCTTGTCCGGCCTATATTTCGCCCGTAGGCAGTCATTAAATGGTTCTGATTACGCGGCTGGCAATGTATCAGCCGCGACTCACCTGCACTCGCAACGAGGTTCATCTTATGTCGACTCGTACCCCTTCATCATCTTCATCCCGCCTGATGCTGACCATCGGGCTTTGTTTTTTGGTCGCTCTGATGGAAGGGCTGGATCTTCAGGCGGCTGGCATTGCGGCGGGTGGCATCGCCCAGGCTTTTGCACTCGATAAAATGCAAATGGGCTGGATATTCAGCGCCGGAATACTCGGTTTGCTACCCGGCGCGCTGGTTGGCGGGATGCTGGCGGACCGTTATGGTCGCAAGCGCATTTTGATTGGCTCAGTTGCGCTGTTTGGTTTGTTCTCACTGGCAACGGCGATTGCCTGGGATTTCCCCTCACTGGTCTTTGCGCGGCTGATGACCGGTGTCGGGCTGGGGGCGGCGTTGCCGAATCTGATCGCCCTGACGTCTGAAGCCGCGGGTCCACGTTTTCGTGGGACGGCAGTGAGCCTGATGTATTGCGGTGTTCCCATTGGCGCGGCGCTGGCGGCGACACTGGGTTTCGCGGGGGCAAACTTAGCATGGCAAACGGTGTTTTGGGTAGGTGGTGTGGTGCCGTTGATTCTGGTGCCGCTGTTAATGCGCTGGCTGCCGGAGTCGGCGGTTTTCGCTGGCGAAAAACAGGCCGCGCCACCACTGCGTGCGTTATTTGCGCCAGAAACGGCTACCGCGACGCTGCTGCTGTGGTTGTGTTATTTCTTCACTCTGCTGGTGGTCTACATGTTGATCAACTGGCTACCGCTGCTTTTGGTGGAGCAAGGATTCCAGCCATCGCAGGCGGCAGGGGTGATGTTTGCACTGCAAATGGGGGCGGCAAGCGGGACGTTAATGTTGGGCGCATTGATGGATAAGCTGCGTCCAGTAACCATGTCGCTACTGATTTATAGCGGCATGTTAGCTTCGCTGCTGGCGCTGGGAACGGTGTCGTCATTTAACGGTATGTTGCTGGCGGGATTCGTCGCGGGGTTGTTTGCGACAGGTGGGCAAAGCGTTTTGTATGCCCTGGCACCGTTGTTTTACAGTTCGCAGATCCGCGCAACAGGTGTGGGAACAGCCGTGGCGGTAGGGCGTCTGGGGGCTATGAGCGGTCCGTTACTGGCCGGGAAAATGCTGGCATTAGGCACTGGCACGGTTGGCGTAATGGCCGCTTCTGCGCCGGGTATTCTTGTTGCCGGCCTGGCAGTGTTTATTTTGATGAGCCGGAGATCACGAATGCAGCCGTGTGCAGATGCCTGACGCGCCTTATTAAGCAGGGGCGAAAGGGACTTCCCCCCAATACACCTACGGCGTTTACAGGTATACTCGCTAAAAATTATTCAGCGGGTTTGGAAACAAAGATGGCAAAACTTACCTTACAAGAGCAGTTGCTCAAAGCAGGATTAGTCACCAGCAAAAAAGCGGCGAAGGTCGAGAGAACGGCGAAAAAATCGCGCGTTCAGGCGCGTGAAGCTCGGGCGGCGGTAGAAGAAAATAAAAAGGCACAGCTTGAGCGTGATAAACAGCTTAGCGAACAACAAAAACAAGCGGCGTTGGCGAAAGAATATAAAGCCCAGGTGAAGCAGCTCATTGAAATGAACCGAATTACCATTGCCAATGGCGATATTGGTTTTAACTTCACTGACGGCAATCTGATTAAGAAGATTTTTGTCGATAAGCTCACGCAAACGCAGTTGATTAATGGTCGTCTGGCGATTGCCCGCTTGTTGGTCGATAACAATAGTGAGGGTGAATACGCCATTATTCCCGCCAGCGTTGCCGATAAAATTGCTCAGCGTGATGCCAGCAGTATTGCGTTGCACAGCGCGCTCAGCGCCGAAGAGCAGGATGAAGACGATCCGTATGCTGACTTCAAAGTGCCTGATGATTTGATGTGGTAAACATAGATAAATCGTGTGCAGATGCCTGATGCGACGCTTTGCGAGTCTTATCATGCCTACGGTTTCCAGGCGAAATGTAGGCGGATAAGGCGTTCACGCCGCATCCGGCAGTCGTGCACTATTATTAACGCATATTCAGTTTATTGGCGTGGTACGCAATATGCTCGCCAATAAAACTGGAGACAAAATAATAGCTGTGATCATAACCCTCGTGATAACGGATTAACGTCTTGATATTCATCTCCTGGCAGATCTTTTCAAGATTTGGAGTCCGCAGCTGTTCTGCGTAAAAATCATCACTCAACCCCTGATCAACCATGATTTCCGCAACGCGTTGACCTTGTGAAATAAGGCTCACCGGATCGTAATCCAACCAGGCCTCTTTATTTTCACCAAGATATGCGGCAAAGGCTTGCTGTCCCCACGGTACTTGCGATGGGGAGACAATGGGCGAAAATGCCGAGACGCTGACATATTCATCTGGATTACGTAACGCCAGCACCAGCGCGCCCAGTCCGCCCATAGAATGACCTGAGATAGACTTTCTGGTCGTTGCCGGAAAATGTTGCATCACTAAATCCGGCAGCTCGTTGTGGATATAATCATACATTTTGTAATGTTCATTCCACGGCGCTTGCGTTGCGTTCAGGTAAAACCCGGCACCTTGCCCGAGATCGTAACGGTCGGCATCTGCGACATGACTGCCTCGCGGACTGGTGTCCGGCGCAACAACAATAATGTTGTGCTCAGCCGCGTAACGCTGCATCCCCGATTTAGTAATGAAATTCTGCTCGTTGCAGGTCAGGCCCGAAAGCCAGTACAGCACCGGTAATTTTTCATTCCCGGCTTTTGGTGGGAGATAGACGCCGACATTCATTTCACATTTCAGTGATTGGGAATAATGCCGATACACATTTTGCCAGCCGCCAAAGCTGGCATGTTTTTCAATGAGTTCCATCAGTCATTATCTCACGGTTAATCCCCCGGACGGCTGCCCGGGGAGAGTATTAAGAACCCCGTCTGAACTGGACGGGTAAACCTGCGGGAAATCAGTAACGAATTACGGTTCGAATGGATTTGCCTTCATGCATCAGGTCAAAGGCGTCATTAATTTCATCCAGGCTCATGGTATGCGTGACAAACGGTTCCAGATCGATATCGCCTTTCATCGCATCTTCAACCATACCCGGTAACTGGGAACGACCTTTCACGCCGCCAAACGCGGAACCTTTCCATACGCGACCGGTGACCAACTGGAATGGACGGGTGGAGATTTCCTGACCAGAACCAGCTACCCCGATGATCACCGACTGACCCCAGCCGCGGTGCGCACTTTCCAGCGCCGCACGCATCACGTTGACGTTACCGATGCATTCAAAGGTATGGTCGATACCCCATTTGTTGATATCCAGCAGGACATCTTTAATCGGTTTGTCGTAGTCATTCGGGTTAATGCAGTCGGTAGCACCGAAGCGACGCGCCAGATCGAATTTCTTCGGGTTCGTATCGATAGCGATAATCCGTCCCGCTTTCGCCTGACGCGCGCCCTGAACCACTGCCAGACCAATCGCGCCAAGACCAAATACGGCAACAGAATCATCTGGCTGGACTTTAGCCGTGTTGTGTACCGCGCCAATACCGGTGGTCACGCCACAGCCCAGCAGGCAGACGTGTTCGTGGTTTGCCTCTGGATTAATTTTGGCCAGAGACACTTCCGCGACCACGGTGTATTCACTGAATGTAGAGCATCCCATGTAGTGATAAAGCGGCTGCCCGTTGTAAGAAAAACGGGTGGTGCCGTCTGGCATCAGGCCTTTACCCTGGGTTTCGCGAACCGCAACACAGAGGTTGGTTTTGCCGGAACGACAGAACTCACACTCGCCGCACTCTGCGGTGTAAAGCGGGATCACATGGTCGCCAGGTTTGACGCTGGTTACGCCTTCACCGACTTCAACCACAACGCCGGCCCCTTCGTGACCGAGAACTACCGGGAATACACCTTCCGGGTCATCGCCGGAGAGGGTAAATGCGTCGGTATGGCAAACGCCGGTATGGGTGACTTTAATCAGCACTTCACCTTTTTTCGGTGGTGCAACGTCAATTTCAACGATTTCCAGCGGTTTACCGGGAGCAAATGCAACGGCAGCACGTGATTTCATCTCTCGCTCTTCCTCAATATGGTAATAGATTCAGCTATTTAAGATAGGCACGAACCAGTTCAATAGTGTCGTCAACGGATTGGCTGACTTCGCGGCTGTAGCAGTCATTTCGGTCAAACGTTTCCCGGATATGGCTTTCAAGCACTTCTGCCATCAGCCCGTTAGCCGCGCCCCGAACGGCAGCGATCTGTTGGAGTATGGCACGGCATTCGGCATCACCCTCCAGCGACCGTTCCAGAGCATCAATTTGCCCCCGAATACGACGAACTCGAGTAAGGACCTTTTTCTTCTCTTCCGGAGTACTGGGCATTTCGCACCTCATCATCTGCACGCAATATACTATAGGGGGGTATGCTATATGTCAATGCATACCCCCCTATAGTATATAACACTGGAGAATAAAATTTATCCGGTGAATGTAGTCGGATAACAAAAAGGAAAGAGGGGCCTAATCGACAGGGAAGGCCGCCCCGGATAGCGGGCGGCAGAAGCAATCAGAATTTCCAGGTCAGATGGGCTGCAAGTTGCAGACCGTTATAATCATCGGTTGGGGTGTCGTACCACACTTTACCTGCCGTCAGCCCGAGATTAAGTTGCTCAGTCAGCGGTTGAATACGTTGCAGACTGACGCTCTTCATGCTGCCGTAGCGTGTTTCTGGCGTCCAGTCATAGGTGTAAGCGCCTGTTCCGCGGCTTAGCCATAGTTGCGTATAACCAGTGCCGCGCGGGTCATTCAGACGCACGGAAATCATATTGCTGTAACTACCACCTGCATCGCTGGAGTCATAATGGGTATAGCGGTAGCTGGAGATCACCGGGCCAGTATAGAGGGATACGCCGCCTTGCCAGGCATCGACTTCGACATCATCGTAATATTTAGTGTAGCGATAACCGGTCGTGAAAAGCGTTTTTGGCAACAGTGCCAGGTTAATATCCTGACGAAAATCCTGGCGGGCAAAGACCGGCGTATTATCCGCAAAGGCAATACCCGTTCGGGTTGTCAGCCAGTTATTCCATTTATACCAGACCGCACCCTGACCGCGAGTGGCATTGAAATGTTCAGTTTCATAATCACGACGCCCCTGGGAAAGATTAAAAAGCAGCGTTGCGTTTTCAACTTTCGCCACCAGTTCAGCATACGCTAAATTACGATTGCCATGATCGCCAGAATAATCGGTAAAATCGTAGCCCGCGGTAATGGAAGTTAACCCGGCATAAGCGGGCAATGTGCTAAAAATGGCCGCCGCTAATAACGTCCGTTTTATCATTTTAATCTCCTGTACGGATAAGTTCTTGTCGGAGTGAATAAGTTCCGGTAGGTAAATTACGTTCTACAATCACGCGCGGGCCAAGTTGCGTGTTCGGGGAAATAATTCGCCCAGGCAAAATAATAACTTGTACGCCAAGGCGTGAACGCTGTCCGATATAACAACCTAATTTATCGCATCCGGTAGCGATAATTCCCTCTGGAGTTCGAACAGACACGGGCTGTTCATCCAGACGATGATTACTGGTACGTACTTGTGCGCCCAAATATGCCTGGTTTGCGACTACCGAGTCGGCAATAAAACATTGCGGACCAATCGTTGCTTCCGCTTCAATAACCGCATTTTTAATTTCGGTGGCGAAACCAATTTTTACGCCATTGCTGATTATTGTGCCAGGACGAATAAACGCATAATTACCTATCAGGCAGTTTGCGCCAATCACTACCGGACCCTGAATAACGGCACCGTGACAAATATGGGTATTCGCGCCGATAACAACTTCACCTGCAGTTTCATCAATAATTACCTGGTCTGCAATCTGAATATTTTTCTCTTTAACATTAAGCTTCAGAAAGTTTTTCAGTTCCTGTGACAGAAGGTTGGGAATAAGCGGTTGACGCTTCCACCAGTGCGGAATAGCGGGTGGGTTTGTCGCGCTGAGGTTCGCGTCCAGTAAAAAAGGCAATAAGTCCATAAATAATCCAGATGGCATAAGCTAATAATACATACACAACGGAAAGCGGCGCTAAAGGCACCAACAACCAGCAACGATGAAACCAGGCGCTAAAAGCACCAATAACACAAACTACGCCGACCCAGATAAGCGGAAACATTGCCAACACCACACTATGCGGCCCGGTGGTGATGAATTCATTAAACCAGGTAGTGAGATAAATCCCAACGCCATAAAGCACAACCAACAGCATAGGAAATATACTGAAGATACCGAAGCGGCTAAATAAAAGTCTTTTATGCAGGCGCATACAGACCGCGTAGCCCACAATCCAACGCCGCCAGCGACGCCATTCCTCACGCGGGCTGTTGCATTCCTGTGGGTATACGATGCAGCGATTCGCCTGCCGAATACGATAGCCGTTTGCCACCAATGTCCAGGTGAGATCAAGGTCTTCGACTTTAGTACGATCAGAGAAACCGAACTTACGCAATACATCAGTACGGAACATCCCGCAGGCACCGCTGATAATAAACGGTGCGCCGCCCAGGAGCTGCTGTAGCGTGCGCTTCATAACAATCATCGGCAACTTTACGGTCGCGCGGATGTGCGGTAACAGACCCGCGCCTTTCAACGCAGTAGAGGGAATGCCGCCTACGGCATCAGCACCGCGCTCTATTTCTGCCAGCATATAGCCCATTCCGTCTTGATCGGGCGGAACATAGGTGTCGGCATCACTTAAAAAAACCTGGTCGCAGGTGGCGTAATTGAGGCCATTCATCAGCGCACCACCTTTACCGGTATTTTTTTGCGTGACGGCAATAAAGCGGTCGCCCCATTTGCGTTTGACTTCCGCCATGACCGCTTCGGTATTGTCCGTGGAGCCGTCGTTAACGCAAATTACCCGGCAAAAATAAGGGTTACGCAGCAGATTATCCAGTGACTGCGCCAGACACGGGCCTTCGTTATAAGCAGGTATAATGGCGTCAATACAGCCTTTTTTTTGGCTGGGCTTACGCCTTAACGTACTCAGGAACCATAGCAATATTGCTACGGCCATACAGATAAATATCCAGGTTTTCATGCAATTTGCTCAAAGAATCATTTTATGAATTACAAAGCCTTCACCCAGATCGCTATTGACCTGTTGCCCGCGAAATTGTGCAACTGCACGCAGGCGATCATGACGCATATAATCGCGTCGTTCCTGGCTTTTATGTTTTTTTAATGCAGCAAGTTTGACTGTGAAATATTCTTCTTTAACGGATTCAAAAACCTGAGGCATAAATGAAAGCCAGGTACTTGGGGTTTCGTAGCCGAGAATTTGTGGAATAGTTCGGCAGGCAACCATTGAGGCTTGATAGACTGCAAGATGATCCTGATGGCGGTCAGCATCATGCATGGTATATACCCGCATGATTTCAACATCAGAAGGAATTTGATTTTTAATGATGTCTTCCAGGGCGGAAATCATATCATTGAGCTGTAAATGAGCGCGGGTGTCAGCAAAATTAAGATGAATAGTTTGGTGGCACCCTAATATCTTTAGGGCGTTGCGCGATTCTTCATGGCGATCGATTATTCCATCTGTGCCAGAGTTGCCGGTAGTCATCACCACGGCTGCGATATAAATTCCTTTTTGCGCAAGACGAGCAAGCGATGCGCCACAGCCTAATTCTATATCGTCAGGATGTGCGCCAATAGCAAGGATACCCTTTCTTTTATTTGCCGAAGAAAGGAGGGCTGAATCTAAAACCTTATCCACTTAATGACACTCCATTTTATTTATTATACTACAAGCACAACGATGCACTCAGAGACGTAATCTCTGGCGCAGCCAGATGTTAATTTATAAATGTTAAATGTTGCTAATAACTGAAAAGCAAGGGCTTTCAGACCCGGAGGTTCGACTGGGTAATGTTTTTATGCAATTCATATGTTAAGTGTTTGTATGTTTGGTATGTATAGTTATTTTGTTTTATACATTGTATTTAGATGTGATTTAGTTTGTCAATTAATTGCATTTAAAAAATATGTTCTGTGAACAAGTATTGTTTATATACATTATGTGAATGTAATATGCGAGTGATTGAGAATGATACAGTGATATATACAATGCGAATATAATAGTTTTATTATATGTATTGATATTGATAGAAATAATGAAGTAATAAATCTCGTAATGTGGTTGTTTATGCATCACTAAAATGAAGTGTAGTAATTTTCCCAATTGTTAGAACGGAGTAATTGCATATTTAATCTTTCCTTTGCCGTTTTTTTGCTAAGAATAAAATCATCTGTGCGATAACGACTAATTCTTTTAATGAATGTTTTTATTCCTGAATACTGCTCCCATAACAAGACAGGGGAGCAGACAATCATGGCAATTTCATCGCGTAACACACTTCTTGCCGCACTGGCATTCATCGCTTTTCAGGCGCAGGCGGTGAACGTCACCGTGGCGTATCAAACCTCCGCCGAACCGGCGAAAGTGGCTCAGGCCGACAACACCTTTGCTAAAGAAAGCGGAGCAACCGTGGACTGGCGTAAGTTTGACAGCGGAGCCAGCATCGTGCGGGCGCTGGCTTCAGGCGACGTGCAAATCGGCAACCTCGGTTCCAGCCCGTTAGCGGTTGCAACCAGCCAACAGGTGCCGATTGAAGTCTTCTTGCTGGCGTCAAAACTGGGTAACTCCGAAGCGCTGGTGGTAAAGAAAACTATCAGCAAACCGGAAGATCTGATTGGCAAGCGCATCGCCGTACCGTTTATCTCCACCACCCACTACAGCCTGCTGGCGGCGCTGAAACACTGGGGTATTAAACCCGGGCAAGTGGAGATTGTGAACCTGCAGCCGCCCGCGATTATCGCTGCATGGCAGCGGGGAGACATTGATGGTGCTTATGTCTGGGCACCGGCGGTTAACGCCCTGGAAAAAGACGGCAAGGTGCTGACCGATTCTGAACAGGTCGGGCAGTGGGGTGCGCCGACGCTGGATGTCTGGGTAGTGCGCAAAGATTTTGCCGAGAAACATCCTGAGGTCGTGAAAGCGTTCGCTAAAAGCGCCATCGATGCTCAGCAACCGTACATTGCTAACCCAGACGCGTGGCTGAAACAGCCGGAAAACATCAGCAAACTGGCGCGGTTAAGCGGCGTGCCTGAAGGTGACGTTCCGGGGCTGGTGAAGGGGAATACCTATCTGACGCCGCAGCAACAAACGGCAGAACTGACCGGACCGGTGAATAAAGCGATCATCGATACCGCGCAGTTTTTGAAAGATCAGGGTAAAGTCCCTGCCGTGGCGAATGATTACAGCCAGTACGTGACCTCGCGCTTCGTGCAATAAAAGGAGGCAGCAGATGCTGCAAATCTCTCATCTTTACGCCGATTATGGCGGCAAACCGGCACTGGAAGATATCAACCTGACGCTGGAAAGCGGCGAGCTTCTGGTGGTTCTGGGACCGTCTGGCTGCGGCAAAACCACCTTGCTGAATCTGATTGCCGGTTTTGTGCCTTATCAGCATGGCAGCATTCAACTGGCGGGTAAGCGTATTGAGGGACCGGGAGCAGAGCGTGGCGTAGTTTTTCAGAATGAAGGGCTACTACCGTGGCGCAATGTACAGGACAACGTGGCATTCGGCCTGCAACTGGCAGGCGTAGAGAAAATGCAGCGACTGGAAATCGCGCACCAGATGCTGAAAAAAGTCGGCCTGGAAGGGGCGGAAAAACGCTACATCTGGCAGCTTTCCGGCGGTCAACGTCAGCGGGTGGGGATTACCCGCGCGCTGGCGGCGAATCCCCAGCTGTTATTACTCGACGAACCGTTTGGCGCGCTGGACGCCTTCACCCGCGATCAGATGCAAACCCTGCTGCTGAAACTCTGGCAGGAGACGGGCAAGCAGGTGCTGTTGATTACCCACGATATAGAAGAAGCGGTGTTTATGGCGACTGAACTGGTTCTGCTTTCATCCGGCCCTGGCCGCGTGCTGGAGCGGCTGCCGCTCAACTTTGCTCGCCGCTTTGTTGCCGGGGAACCGAGCCGCAGCATCAAGTCCGATCCACAATTCATCGCCATGCGCGAATATGTTTTAAGCCGCGTATTTGAGCAACGGGAGGCATTCTCATGAGTGTGCTCATTAATGAAAAACTGCATTCGCATCGGCTGAAATGGCGCTGGCCGCTCTCGCGTCAGGTGACCTTAAGCATTGGTACGTTAGCGGTTTTGCTCACTGTATGGTGGGCAGTCGCGGCGCTGCAACTGATTAGCCCGCTGTTTTTGCCGCCACCGCAACAGGTACTGGCAAAACTGCTCACCATTGCCGGACCGCAGGGATTTATGGACGCCACGCTGTGGCAGCATCTGGCAGCCAGCCTGACGCGCATTTTGCTGGCGCTACTCGCGGCGGTGTTGATCGGCATTCCGGTCGGGATCGCCATGGGACTAAGCCCGACGGTGCGCGGCATTCTGGATCCGATAATCGAGCTTTATCGTCCGGTGCCGCCGCTGGCTTATTTGCCGCTGATGGTGATCTGGTTTGGTATTGGTGAAACTTCGAAGATCTTACTGATCTATTTAGCGATTTTTGCCCCGGTAGCGATGTCGGCGCTGGCGGGGGTGAAAAGCGCGCAGCAGGTTCGCATTCGTGCCGCCCAGTCGCTGGGTGCCAGCCGTGCGCAGGTGCTGTGGTTTGTCATTTTGCCCGGCGCGCTGCCGGAAATCCTCACCGGATTACGCATTGGTCTGGGTGTGGGCTGGTCTACGCTGGTAGCGGCGGAGCTGATTGCCGCGACGCGCGGTTTAGGATTTATGGTTCAGTCAGCGGGTGAATTTCTCGCGACTGACGTGGTGCTGGCGGGGATCGCGGTGATTGCGATTATCGCCTTTCTTTTAGAACTGGGTTTGCGCGCGTTACAGCGCCGTCTGACGCCCTGGCATGGAGAAGTACAATGAGTGAACGTCTGAGCATTACCCCGCTGGGGCCGTATATCGGCGCACAAATTTCGGGTGCCGACCTGACGCGCCCGTTAAGCGATAATCAGTTTGAACAGCTTTACCATGCGGTGCTACGCCATCAGGTGGTGTTTCTGCGCGATCAAGCTATTACGCCGCAGCAGCAACGCGCGCTGGCCCAGCGTTTTGGCGAACTGCATATTCACCCTGTTTACCCTCATGCCGAAGGGGTTGACGAGATCATCGTCCTGGATACCCATAACGATAATCCGCCAGATAACGACAACTGGCATACCGATGTGACATTTATTGAAACGCCACCCGCAGGGGCGATTCTGGCGGCAAAAGAGTTACCCTCGACCGGCGGCGATACGCTCTGGACCAGCGGTATTGCGGCCTATGAGGCGCTCTCTGTTCCCTTCCGCCAGCTGCTGAGCGGGCTGCGTGCGGAGCATGATTTCCGTAAATCGTTCCCGGAATACAAATACCGCAAAACCGAGGAGGAGCATCAACGCTGGCGCGAGGCGGTCGCGAAAAATCCGCCGTTGCTACATCCGGTGGTGCGAACGCATCCGGTGAGCGGTAAACAGGCGCTGTTTGTGAATGAAGGCTTTACTACGCGAATTGTTGATGTGAGCGAGAAAGAGAGCGAAGCCTTGTTAAGTTTTTTGTTTGCCCATATCACCAAACCGGAGTTTCAGGTGCGTTGGCGTTGGCAGCCAAATGATATCGCGATTTGGGATAACCGCGTGACTCAGCACTATGCCAATGCGGATTACCTGCCACAGCGGCGGATTATGCATCGGGCGACGATCCTTGGGGATAAACCGTTTTATCGGGCGGGGTAAGGGGGAAATGCCGGGTTGGATAACCCGGCATAATGATCATTAACGCAGAATCTTCTTCTCAGCCAAATCCAGCGCAAAGTAGCTGAAAATCAGATCCGCACCCGCACGCTTAATCGAACCTAAGCTTTCGAGCACAACTTTCTCTTCATCTATAGCACCCGCCAGCGCGGCGAACTTAATCATCGCATACTCACCGCTCACCTGATACGCGCCAATCGGCAATTCAGTACGTTCACGCAGCTCACGCACGATGTCGAGGTACGCTCCAGCAGGTTTAACCATCAGGCAGTCTGCGCCCTGGGCTTCATCCAGCAGTGACTCATGAATCGCCTCACGACGGTTCATTGGGTTCATCTGATAGCTTTTGCGGTCGCCTTTTAATGCGCTTCCGGCAGCTTCACGGAACGGGCCATAAAAGGAAGAGGCAAACTTGGTCGAATACGACATAATCGCCGTATCTTTAAAGCCCGCAGCGTCCAGCGCCTGGCGAATCGCTTGTACCTGGCCATCCATTGCGGCGGAAGGGGCGATGAAGTCTGCACCTGCAGCAGCTGCAACCACGGCCTGCTTGCCTAAATTTTCCAGGGTCGCGTCGTTGTCGACGCCATGCTCGCACAGCACACCGCAGTGACCGTGAGAAGTGTATTCACAGAAACAGGTGTCTGACATGACGATCATTTCTGGCACGGTCTGCTTGCAGATGCGCGACATACGCGCCACCAGACCATCTTCCCGCCAGGCATCGCTGCCGGTTTCATCGGTATGGTGAGAGATGCCGAAAGTCATCACGGAACGAATACCTGCGTTGGCGATACGTTCAATTTCGCGTGCCAGATGTTTCTCTGGAATGCGCATCACGCCTGGCATGGCTTCAACGGCTTTGTAGTCGTCAATTTCTTCTTCAACAAAGATCGGCAACACCAGGTCGTTAAGGCTAAGTGTTGTCTCTTCAAACATAGCGCGCAGCGCAGGAGATTTGCGCAGGCGACGAGGGCGTTGGATTAAGTCGGTCATGGTCTGCCTGATGTTTGTGGAATCGAGGGGCATAGTATACCTGAAGCAGGGTGGGGATGTTTTACGAAAGTTGTCGCGATGTTGACAAGAAGAGAATGAATGAGAGGTCAGGACATCTTTGTAATAGAAATAGCAATAAATTTATATTCATTGAAAATATTTTTAATTTTTATTTATAGCTATAGATTATTGTTTTTGGGGATTTGGTGACGTTTTCAAAAACGGAATGATTTAAAGTTCATTGGTTATTGATAGATTATTTGTCTGGTTTGTGTGTTTGATATTTTAAATGCATATGCTTTAAAAATGGAACTCCTGTTAACTTGTTGAAACATTAAGCTTTTATCAATTTTTTCTTTGTGTGTTCCTCCGTGCTTTATATATGTCCGTAACCGGACTTCGGGGAAAGAATAATTGAACCATTCCTCAATAACGCCGCATAATCGTTAGCGCGAAACATAATATGTTTTCTATGCATTGATAATTGATGGATCAACTTATTACGTCCCTGAGGAGGGATGACAAATGCACTCCTGGAAAAAGAAACTTGTAGTATCACAATTAGCATTGGCTTGCACTCTGGCTATCACCTCTCAGGCTAATGCAACTACTTATGACACCTGGACATATGTCGATAACGCGGCTACTGGTCTTAACTGGACCAATATGGATAATCCGGGCACTGTAGACGGTAACTATGTGAATTATAGTGGCTTTGTCTACTATAACAACACCAATGGCGACTTCGATCAGTCTTTTAACGGTGATACTGTTAACGGCACGATTTCTACATATTATCTGAACCACGACTACACTGATGGTACAAATGGCAATGCTAACCAGCTTGATATTGCTAATTCAGTAATTCACGGCTCAATCACTTCTATGCTGCCTGGTGGTGATCTCTGGCATAATAATGCTTATGATCAAAGCTATGGCTACATTCAGGCTGGTGATACAGTTATTGATACAACGTGGTATGACGGTGATGTATTCACTCTGAATATTGCTAACTCCACTATTGATGATGACTATGAAGCACTTTACTTTACTGATTACTACAAAGATGGCGATGTAACTAAATCTACTAACGGCACTTTTGACGTTAGCGAAGGCGTTGCTGTTAATCTTAATGTAGAAAGTAACATCAATATCTCCAATAACTCCCGTGTTGCAGGTATTGCGTTATCTCAAGGTAGTACTTACAACAATACTTACTGGATTTGCCCCTATATTTCCAGACACCTGTTATCACTTAACCCATTACTGGCCTGCTGCCGCAGATATTCCCGTGGCGAGCGATAACCCAGTGCACTATGCGGATGCC
>NZ_JBJQMC010000020.1:0-103840 GCF_046486085.1 Escherichia sp. WS568 | reverse complement strand
CTCAGGAGAACCCCGCTGACGCGGCGGCGTGTTTGCCGTTGTTCCGTGTCAGTGGTGGCGCATTATAGGGAGTTATTCCGGCCTGACAAGAGGAAATTTAAAATAATTTTCCGACCGCGCATTTTTTATTCTTTATGCTTATTTCAGCGTCGGTTTGTCGGTTAAATGGGCGATTTCTCGGGCGAAATTCGCCACCTGCTCCCAATCGGTATAGACAACTTCTTTGCGCGTATCCGTTTCACCGCCTGACATCTTCATAATCAGTTTGATCATAAAGCGGTCGTACCAGCGATAACGTGGGTAACGCAGCGCCCCGGCAATGACCGCGCAGCGATCGGGACGCCATTGTGAACTCATCAGGAACTTCCGCGCGTAGCTGTTGGTCTGTGGAGTACGCTTCTCAGGTTTACGCGCCACCAGGTTTACGGAGTAAAAGGCGCTCGGCATCGAATTCAGTCGCGTCGCATGCTTTTTGACAAATTCCTGGAACGCAGAGTGGTAGTGACCATAGCGAATAGAAGCACCAATGACCACACGGTCGTAGTTTTCCCACTGTGGTTCTTCAATGCGGTGCACATTGGCGACATCCGCCTGGATCCCCAGTTCTTTCAGTTCCGAAGCCAGGTAGGAGGCAATCTCGCGCGTTTGTCCGTCCCTTGTTGAGAAAAGAATTAATGTTTTCACGTATTACTCCATCATTCACGCCAGAAAGTCGGGGTAAAGAGCACCAGCAATGTAAAGACCTCGAGACGACCAAACAGCATGTTGGCAATCAGGATCCATTTAGCCACCGGGTTCATACTGGTAAAGTTATCAGCAACCACACCAAGCCCTGGCCCCAGGTTATTCAATGTCGCAACAACCGAGGCAAAGGCAGAAAAGTCATCCACGCCCGTGGCGATAATCGCCAGCATACTGACAATAAACACCAATGCATAGGCGGAGAAAAATCCCCACACGGCTTCGAGGATACGTTCCGGCAGTGCGCGATTCCCCAGCTTAATGCTATAGACGGCGTTCGGATGCACCAGTCGTTTCAGCTCACGGTTCCCCTGCTTAAACAGCAGCAGGATGCGGATCACTTTCAGGCCACCGCCCGTTGACCCGGCACAACCGCCGATAAAAGCTGAACATAAGAGCAGTACCGGCAAAAAGAGCGGCCAGCGGGCAATGCTGTCAGTTGTAAACCCGGCGGTTGTCGCCATCGACACCACCTGGAAAAACGCCTGGTTAATTGTCATCAGCGCCGAACTGTAGACATTATGAAACCACAGTACGAGTGTACAAATAACCACCAGTGAAAACTGTACGCCGATAAACATGCGAAATTCCGGATCGCGCCAATAAACCTTCAGACTACGCCCACTTAACAGTGAAAAGTGCAGACCGTAGTTACAGCCAGAGATCAGCAGGAAGATAGCAATGATAGTGTTAATAGTCGGGCTGTCGAAATAACCGATACTGGCATCATGTGTCGAGAAGCCGCCAATAGCGATAGTCGCAAAGCTATGGCCGATGGCATCAAAGGCATCCATTCCAGCAAACCACAACGCCAGCGCACAGGCGACGGTCAGCAAGACATAAATCAACCACAGGGTTTTCGCCGTTTCCGCAATTCGCGGGCGCATTTTGTTATCTTTCAGCGGGCCGGGCATTTCTGCGCGATAGAGCTGCATCCCACCCACGCCGAGGATAGGCAGTATCGCAACCGCCAACACGATGATCCCCATCCCGCCAAACCATTGCAGCATCTGGCGATAAAAGAGGATGGCATGAGGGAGCGAATCCAGCCCCACCAGCGTAGTGGCTCCCGTGGTGGTCAGGCCAGAGAAAGATTCAAAAAACGCATCGGTAATCGTGAGGTTCGGGCTTTCCGAGAAGATAAAAGGGAGCGCACCGACACTACCCAGCACGGTCCAGAACAGCACCACTATCAGAAACCCCTCACGGGATTTCAGTTCGCCCTTCTCTTTGCGGTTCGGCCACCACAGCATAGAGCCAATGGCGAGGGCGACAAAAAAGGTCTGGGTAAAAGCGCGGCCCGCTCCATCCCGGTAGATGAGTGCTACCAGCCCAGGGATAATCATGGTCCCTGAAAATAAGATGACCAGTAGTCCAACGATTCGGGTAATGGCGCGAAAATGCATCTCTGCCGCTTCCTTAGTTCTGCAAAACGAAGTGGGGATTATTCTTCAATCGCTAACAATTGCAATGAACCACGGCTAAAATCCGCCAGCTTTGCGGAAAATTCAGCCACTTTCGCCGCCGGAAGCGCCACCCGCAGCAGAACGAATGCCTGATAATCACTGTTGATAATTTTGCCGTCACACTGCCCCAGCAACGCTTCAATGCCGGTTAACTGACTATATTCACATTGCAAAGTATATTCGGTTAATGGCGTCTTGCGTTGGGTCGTTAGCTGGCGCAGCGCCTGATTCACGCCGCCGCCATACGCTTTCACTAACCCACTGGTGCCAAGCAATATGCCGCCGTAGTAGCGCACCACCACGGCGGTAATTTCCCCGACGCCGCTGCCCATCAGTTGGGCGAGCATCGGTTTACCTGCCGTTCCCGCCGGTTCCCCGTCGTCAGAGAAACCCAACTGTTGTGAATCATCCGGCGCACCCGCCACCCACGCCACGCAATGGTGGCGGGCATCGGGGTGTTCTGCCCGCACCGATTCAACAAACGCTTTCGCCGCCTCAACGCCATCGGTATGCGCCAACATCGTTATAAAGCGGCTCTTTTTGATCTCTTCAACAACCGTGACCGGTGCCGCAGGAATTATCCAGCTTTCCATCACGCCAGTTTCAGATCCCGGGTCATGTTTTCCACGTTGTTTTCGTGGATCACCACGTTGTCTTCGATACGAATGCCGCCGAACGGTTTCAGTGCTTCAATTTTCTGCCAGTTGAAGTGTTTGCTGAACTGCCCTTCACGCCACGGCGCCAGCAGCGATTCGATGAAGTAGATACCCGGTTCGATGGTTAACACCATGCCTGGCTGGAGAATACGGGTGCAGCGCAGGTACGGATATTTTGCCGGTGCCGCGAGGTGCGTACCGCTATCATCTTGCATAAAGCCAGCTACGTCATGCACCTGCAGGCCCAGCGGATGACCGATACCGTGCGGCATAAACGGTCCGGTGAGATCGTTTTCGACCATCGCTTCTTCACTCATATCGGTGATGATTTGATGTTTACGCAGCAATTTGGCGATGCGCTGATGGAACTGGATGTGGTAATCCACATAGCTGACGCCAGCTTTCATGGTGGCGATCAGCGCAAGTTGTTCATCATTTACGTCTTTCACCAGCTGTGCGTAGTCGTTGTCGCTTTTTGCCGACCAGGTACGGGTCAGGTCAGCCGCATAGCCGTTATATTCGGCCCCGGCATCCAGCAGGAAGCTGCGCATCTCTTCCGGTGCCTGGTGGTCCAATTTGGTGTAATGCAGCACCGCAGCGTGTTCGTTAAGCGCCACAATGTTGCTGTAAGGTACGTCGGTATCACGATGACCGGTCGCGGTCAGATAGGCAATATTGATATCAAACTCGCTCATGCCAGAACGGAACGCTTCTTCTGCCGCGCGATGACCGTTGACCGCCATTTTCTGCGCTTCACGCATACAGGCCAGTTCGTACTCGGTTTTGAAGGAGCGGTAGTAATGCAGGTAGTCGATCACCCCTTTCGGATTGATGTTGCTGGCCTCAATACCCAGTTGCAGCGCACGTTCCGGCACCGGACCGATATAACCGATATTGCCGCGCGCAGCAGGCAGCAGGCTACCAATGCCATCGGCTTTCGGCAGCGCGATCACTTCCACATCTTCAGTCCAGAAGGAGTTCGGCAGCGGTTCGACGTTGTGCCAGTAATCAACCGGCAGATAAAACCACAGTTTCGGCTTGTTCACGCCATCCACCAGCAGCCAGCAGTTTGGCACCTGAGTTACCGGCACCCACGCTTTGAATTGCGGGTTCACTTTAAACGGATAGGGATGATCGTCGAGAAAAACGTTGAATTGTTCGCCGGAGTGAATAAGTAACGCATCCAGCTTGAAGCGCGCCAGCGCATCGCGAGTCCGTTCCTGTAAGGTAGCTATATGATTTTTATAGAGCGAGGCCAGTGATTCCATTTTTTACCCTTCTGTTTTTTTGACCTTAAGTCTCCGCATCTTAGCACATCGTTCATCCAGAGCGTGATTTCTGCCGAGCGTGATCAGATCGGCATTTCTTTAATCTTTTATTTGCATATTTTTAACACAAAATACACACTTCGATGCATCTGGTACGACCAGATCACCTTGCGGATTCAGGAGACTGACATGCTTTACAAAGGCGACACCCTGTACCTTGACTGGCTGGAAGATGGCATTGCCGAACTGGTATTTGATGCCCCAGGTTCAGTTAATAAACTCGACACTGCCACCGTCGCCAGCCTCGGCGAGGCCATCGGCGTGCTGGAACAGCAATCAGATCTAAAAGGGCTGCTGCTGCGTTCGAACAAAGCAGCCTTTATCGTCGGTGCTGATATCACCGAATTTTTGTCCCTGTTCCTCGTTCCTGAAGAACAGTTAAGTCAGTGGCTGCACTTTGCCAATAGCGTGTTTAATCGCCTGGAAGATCTGCCGGTGCCGACCATTGCTGCCGTCAACGGCTATGCGCTGGGCGGTGGCTGCGAATGCGTGCTGGCGACCGATTATCGTCTGGCGACGCCGGATCTGCGCATCGGTCTGCCGGAAACCAAACTGGGCATCATGCCGGGCTTTGGCGGTTCTGTACGTATGCCACGTATGCTGGGCGCTGACAGTGCGCTGGAAATCATTGCCGCCGGTAAAGATGTCGGCGCGGATCAGGCGCTGAAAATCGGTCTGGTGGATGGTGTAGTCAAAGCAGAAAAACTGATTGAAGGGGCGATGGCGATTTTACGCCAGGCCATTAACGGCGACCTCGACTGGAAAGCGAAACGTCAGCCGAAGCTGGAACCGCTAAAACTGAGCGAGATTGAAGCCACCATGAGCTTCACCATCGCTAAAGGGATGGTCGCACAAACGGCGGGGAAACATTATCCGGCCCCCATCACCGCAGTAAAAACCATTGAAGCTGCGGCCCGTTTTGGTCGTGAAGAAGCCCTAAACCTGGAAAACAAAAGTTTTGTCCCGCTGGCGCATACCAACGAAGCTCGCGCACTGGTCGGCATTTTCCTTAACGATCAATATGTAAAAGGCAAAGCGAAGAAACTCACCAAAGACGTTGAAACCCCGAAACAGGCCGCTGTGCTGGGCGCAGGCATTATGGGTGGCGGCATCGCTTACCAGTCTGCGTGGAAAGGCGTACCGGTTGTCATGAAAGATATCAACGACAAGTCGTTAACCCTCGGCATGACCGAAGCCGCGAAACTGCTGAACAAGCAGCTTGAGCGCGGCAAGATCGATGGTCTGAAACTGGCTGGCGTGATCTCCACAATTCACCCAACGCTCGACTACGCCGGGTTTGACCGCGTGGATGTTGTGGTAGAAGCGGTTGTTGAAAACCCGAAAGTGAAAAAAGCCGTACTGGCAGAAACCGAACAAAAAGTACGCCCGGATACCGTACTGGCGTCTAACACTTCAACCATTCCTATCAGCGAACTGGCCAACGCGCTGGAACGTCCGGAAAACTTCTGCGGGATGCACTTCTTTAACCCGGTCCACCGAATGCCGTTAGTAGAAATTATTCGCGGCGAGAAAAGCTCCGACGAAACCATCGCGAAAGTCGTCGCCTGGGCGAGCAAGATGGGCAAAACGCCGATTGTGGTTAACGACTGCCCCGGCTTCTTCGTCAACCGTGTACTGTTCCCCTATTTCGCCGGTTTCAGCCAGTTGCTGCGCGACGGCGCGGATTTCCGCAAGATCGACAAAGTGATGGAAAAACAGTTTGGCTGGCCGATGGGGCCGGCATATCTGCTGGACGTTGTGGGGATTGATACCGCGCATCACGCTCAGGCGGTGATGGCAGCAGGCTTCCCGCAGCGGATGCAGAAAGATTACCGCGATGCCATCGATGCGCTGTTTGATGCCAACCGTTTTGGTCAGAAGAACGGCCTCGGTTTCTGGCGTTATAAAGAAGACAGTAAAGGCAAGCCGAAGAAAGAAGAAGATGCCGTCGTTGACGACCTGCTGGCAGAAGTGAGCCAGCCGAAGCGCGATTTCAGCGAAGAAGAGATTATCGCCCGCATGATGATCCCGATGGTCAACGAAGTGGTGCGCTGTCTGGAAGAAGGCATTATCGCCACTCCAGCAGAAGCGGATATGGCGCTGGTCTACGGACTGGGGTTCCCTCCGTTCCACGGCGGCGCGTTCCGCTGGCTGGACACCCTCGGTAGCGCAAAATACCTCGATATGGCACAACAATATCAGCACCTCGGCCCGCTGTATGAAGTGCCGGAAGGTCTGCGTAATAAAGCGCGTCATAACGAACCGTACTATCCCCCGGTTGAGCCAGCCCGTCCGGTTGGCGACCTGAAAACGGCTTAAGGAGTCACAATGGAACAGGTTGTCATTGTCGATGCAATTCGCACCCCGATGGGCCGTTCGAAGGGCGGTGCTTTTCGTCACGTGCGTGCGGAAGATCTCTCCGCTCATTTAATGCGTAGCCTGCTGGCGCGTAACCCGGCGCTGGAAGCGGCGGCCCTCGACGATATTTACTGGGGCTGTGTACAGCAGACGCTGGAGCAAGGTTTTAATATCGCCCGTAACGCGGCGCTGTTGGCAGAAGTACCACACTCTGTCCCGGCGGTGACCGTCAATCGCCTGTGTGGTTCATCCATGCAAGCATTACATGACGCAGCGCGAATGATCATGACCGGCGATGCGCAGGCATGTCTGGTTGGCGGCGTGGAGCATATGGGCCATGTGCCGATGAGTCACGGCGTCGATTTTCACCCCGGCCTGAGCCGCAATGTCGCCAAAGCGGCGGGCATGATGGGCTTAACGGCAGAAATGCTGGCGCGTATGCACGGTATCAGCCGTGAAATGCAGGATGCCTTTGCCGCGCGGTCACACGCCCGCGCCTGGGCCGCCACGCAGTCGGGTGCATTTAAAAATGAAATTATCCCGACCGGTGGTCACGATGCCGACGGCGTCCTGAAGCAGTTTAATTACGACGAAGTGATTCGCCCGGAAACCACCGTGGAAGCCCTCGCCACGCTGCGCCCGGCGTTTGATCCCGTCAGCGGTACGGTGACGGCAGGTACATCTTCTGCGCTTTCCGATGGCGCAGCTGCCATGCTGGTGATGAGTGAAAGCCGCGCCCGAGAATTAGGTCTTAAGCCGCGCGCCCGCGTGCGTTCGATGGCGGTCGTTGGTTGTGACCCATCGATTATGGGTTACGGCCCGGTTCCGGCCTCGAAGCTGGCGCTGAAAAAAGCGGGGCTTTCTGCCAGCGATATCGGCGTATTCGAGATGAACGAAGCCTTTGCCGCGCAGATCCTGCCATGTATTAAAGATCTCGGGCTAATGGAGCAGATTGACGAGAAGATCAACCTCAACGGTGGCGCGATCGCGCTGGGTCATCCGCTGGGTTGTTCCGGTGCGCGTATCAGCACCACGCTGCTGAATCTGATGGAGCGCAAAGATGCCCAGTTTGGTCTGGCGACGATGTGTATCGGTCTGGGTCAGGGTATTGCGACGGTGTTTGAGCGGATTTAACCACTTGCCGGATGCGGCGTGAACGCCTTATCCGGTCTACCGATCCTGCACCAATATAGGCCTGATAAGACGCGCCAGCGTCGCATCAGGCATCGTGCACCGATTGCCGGATGCGACATAGATCTAAATGCCACTGTATAAAGTTTTAGTTGCCGTTCTTCCCGCCTGTCAGGGGCGGGTTTTTTATATCTCAGATAAATGCAAACGCATCGCCAAACAGGCGATCTTCCCGCGCATTACGCTCGCTGCAAAACAGGTCACGGGCAATTTTCGCCATCTCAAAACGTCCGGCAATATAGATATCATGCTCTGCCAGCGTACCATGATCCTGCAATACCGCCGTTAACACGGTGCCAGTACGCCCACGCCAGCCCGCTTCCGGTTGTTCAACCACCGGCACCACTTGCAGACCAGGATGCTTCAACGAAAGCGCCTCAAGCTCGGAGAGATCATAAAGATGCTGCTCTTCACGCCCGCCCCAGTAAATGGTGATATCACGGTTTGGGTTACGCGCCAGCGCCGTCAGCAAAATCGAGCGCGCATAAGAGAACCCGGTGCCACCCGCAATCAAAATCATCGGACGTTCTTCATCATCGCGCAGCCATGCCTCACCGTGCGGAATATCGACCACGATTTGATGATCTTTAAGAATGCGGTCCATGACTGCTTTCGCGTAAAGGTTGATTTCAGAAGCGCCAATATGCAGCTCGATGAACCCTTTTTCATCTGGCGTCGAAGCCATTGAGAACGGACGTTTGTCACGCTCATCCATCACTACCATCAAATACTGACCAGCACGAAAAGAAAAGGCCGCGTCTGGTACGATTCGGACACGGTATACGGTATCCGTGATAGCTTCTACCGAGGTCACTTTACAGCTTAAGGTTGTCATGCGCTTTCTCTGTCGGATCGATAAATAGGGCAAAACAAACGCGCATCAGGCGCTTTTACCGTTGTTAAAAATAGCCAGTTCATCCCAGATGGCGTCAATATGCGCGACAACATCCGGATCTTTTTTGATGGGACGTCCCCATTCACGCTGGGTTTCCCCTGGCCATTTATTCGTGGCATCCAGCCCCATTTTTGAACCCAGCCCGGACACAGGCGAGGCAAAATCCAGATAATCAATAGGCGTATTTTCGACCAACACCGTGTCCCGCGCCGGGTCCATACGGGTGGTAATCGCCCAAATCACATCGTTCCAGTCGCGTGCGTTGACGTCATCATCGCAAACGATCACAAATTTAGTGTACATAAACTGGCGTAAGAACGACCAGACGCCCATCATGACGCGCTTCGCGTGTCCGGCGTACTGTTTTTTGATCGTCACTACCGCCAGGCGATAAGAGCAGCCTTCCGGCGGCAGGTAAAAATCGACAATTTCCGGGAACTGTTTTTGCAGAATCGGCACAAACACTTCGTTCAGTGCGACACCCAGCACCGCAGGTTCATCCGGCGGACGCCCGGTATAGGTGGAATGATAAATCGCATCTTCACGCTGGGTAATATGCGTCACGGTAAATACCGGGAAACTATCGACTTCGTTATAGTAACCGGTGTGGTCGCCATACGGCCCTTCCGGCGCAGTTTCGCCTTGTTCGATATACCCTTCCAGCACAATCTCCGCACTGGCGGGCACTTCGAGATCATTGGAAATACACTTTACTACTTCGGTTTTGGTGCCGCGTAGCAATCCGGCAAACGCATACTCTGAAAGCGTATCCGGAACGGGGGTGACTGCACCGAGAATCGTGGCGGGATCGGCACCCAGCGCCACAGAAACCGGGAAACGTTCGCCCGGATGCGCCACACACCACTCCTGATAATCCAGCGCGCCGCCGCGATGCGACAGCCAGCGCATAATCAGTTTGTTTTTACCAATCAGCTGCTGGCGATAAATGCCCAGATTCTGCCGCTCTTTATGCGGGCCGCGCGTCACGGTCAGCCCCCAGGTAATCAGCGGCGCGGCATCTTCCGGCCAGCAGGTCATAATGGGAATGCGATTGAGATCGACGTCATCGCCAGAGACGATTTTTTGTTGGCAAGGCGCACCACGCAGCCGCTTTGTCGGCATGTTCAATACTTGCTTAAACTGCGGCAGTTTATCAAACAGGTCGCGGAAACCTTTTGGCGGCTCCGGCTCTTTCAGAAACGCCAATAATTTACCAACTTCACGCAGCGCCGAAACATCTTCCTGCCCCATGCCCATCGCCACGCGCTTTGGCGTACCGAACAGGTTGCACAGCACCGGCATTGAGTAGCCTTTAGGGTTTTCGAACAACAGCGCAGGCCCACCGGCACGCAAAGTGCGGTCAGCAATTTCAGTGATTTCCAGATGCGGATCCACCGGGAGCGTGATACGTTTTAGCTCACCCTGCTGTTCAAGCAGCGTCAAGAAGTCGCGTAAATCGTTATATTTCATGGCGTCCATTGTAGCCTCTTAATCTGCGCCCATTATACGGCGTTCATCTTTGCGATGCTGTAAATTTGTTAAATTAGCGTGAACTCTGACGGTATAACGCAAACCGGGGAATATAATTAACTTAGCGTAAAGCTTTTGCTATCCTTGCGCCCCGATTAAACGGATAAGAGTCATTATGCAATCCTGGTATTTACTGTACTGCAAGCGCGGGCAACTTCAACGTGCCCAGGAACACCTCGAAAGACAGGCTGTGAATTGCCTGGCACCGATGATCTCCCTGGAAAAAATCGTGCGTGGCAAACGTACTGCAGTCAGTGAGCCATTGTTCCCCAACTACTTGTTTGTGGAGTTCGATCCGGAAGTGATTCATACCACGACTATCAACGCGACCCGCGGTGTCAGCCACTTCGTGCGCTTTGGCGCGTCGCCAGCGATAGTCCCATCGGCGGTGATTCATCAGCTATCGGTATATAAACCGAAAGACATTGTCGATCCGGCAACCCCTTATCCGGGTGATAAGGTGATTATTACCGAAGGCGCGTTCGAAGGTTTTCAGGCCATTTTCACCGAACCCGACGGCGAGGCTCGCTCCATGCTGTTACTTAATCTTATCAATAAAGAGATTAAGCACAGTGTGAAGAACACCGAGTTCCGCAAACTCTAAAACGCAATCCCAAACAGTGTTTTAACATTGGCATCCGTGGTGGCAGCCAGCCATGCGGCATCTTCTCCACGCCAGTGCGCAATACGTTGCAAAATATGGGGCAGATGGGCTGGCTCGTTGCGCCGGGATGATGGTTTCGGCGTGAGATCGCGCGGGAGCAGATACGGCGCATCAGTTTCGATCAGCAATTTCTCCGCCGGAATCAACGGCAACAATTTCCGCAGCTCCAGCCCGCGTCGTTCATCGCAAACCCAACCGGTAATGCCGATATAAATTCCACGCGCCACGCACGCCTGCATCTCTTCGCGTGTGCCGGTAAAGCAATGAAGAACCGCACCAGGCAGTTTATCCAGCCACGGCTCCAGCAATGTCATAAACCGCTCGTGGGCATCGCGACAGTGCATAAATACCGGCATGTTTAATTCTGCGGCAATGCGTAGCTGGGCAACAAAAGCGCGTTCCTGCTCTTCCGGCGTCGAAAAGTTGCGGTTAAAGTCGAGACCACATTCACCAATCGCCACCACTTCTGGCTGCGCGGCCAGCTCAATAATCGCTTCTTCAGTCGCAGCTTGCCACTGGCTGCTGTCGTGAGGATGTACGCCCGCCGTTGACCAACAGGACGAATACTGACGCGCCAGCTTTTGCGCATGCTGGCTTTCACGCAGGTTAGTGCCGGTGATGAGTAGCCCATTAACTCCCGCGTCAAAAGCGCGCGCTACAACATCATCACGGTCTTTCGCAAATTGCGAACTGGTCAAATTAACGCCGATATCAAACATCCTGTACTCCATATGACAACCGCCCTGACGGGCGGTTGAATTTATTCTTCAGTTTTTTCGCTTTCTGCTTCAGCGTCGTTTTCCTCTTCCCGGTTTCGACCCTTACCAACGTAAAAGCGAGAGAAGAAGACACCGATTTCAAACAGGCAGTACATCGGGATCGCCAGCAGCGTTTGCGAGAAGACATCCGGCGGCGTCAGCAACATCCCGACAACGAATGCACCAACCAGCACATACGGGCGTTTTTTGCGTAAGTCTTCTGGCGAGGTAATCCCCATCCAGCACAGCAGCACAATTGCCACAGGCACTTCAAAGGAGACACCAAACGCCATAAACAACGCCATAACGAAGCTTAAATAGCTGGCGATGTCGGTGGATACCTGTACCCCTTCCGGCGCGGTATTGGCAAGGAAGCCAAATGCCAGCGGAAAGACCACAAAGTAGGCGAACGCCATGCCGATATAAAAAAGCAGAGAGCTGGAAACCAGCAGCGGCACCACCAGGCGACGTTCATGCTTATACAGCGCTGGGGCGATAAACGCCCACACCTGATAGAGAATCACCGGCGCTGACAGAATCAGCGACACCATAAAGGTCAGCTTGATCGGCGTAAAGAACGGCGAGGCCACGTCGGTGGCGATCATCGTTGAACCTTGCGGCAACTGCTTGATCAATGGCGCGGATACCAGGTGATAGATGTCATTGGCGAAATAGACCAGACACAGGAATATCACGATCACCGCGATAATGCAGTTCAGCAGACGCTTACGCAGCTCAATCAGATGCGTGATAAGCGGTTGAGTATCTTCTACAGACATGTTTACGGTTTATCACTCGACGAAGGGGAAGGTGCAGCGGTTTTCGGTTCAGCGTCCGCAGCAGGTTTTACCACCGGCTCTGGCGTGGTTTCTGGCTTCTGTTCCGGCGAACTGGCCTGCGTTTGTGCAGCGGCAGGCGTTACGCCTTCATGCGCAGCTTCATTGTCTTTCACCACCGGGTTATGGATGGTGTGCGCTTCATCGCTCGCCTTTTCAGGATCGTTTGCAACGTAGGAACGCTTCATCGACTCCGCGGCCTGGCGTAATTCATCCATCGACGCTTTCAGTTCGGGTGTCAGGTTAGTGAGGCTCGCCTTTTCAACCTTTTTCAGACTGTCCTGAAACTCCTGGAGTTTTAACTCCTGGGTCAGTTCGTTCTGCACCGTTGTCGCCAGTGAACGCAACGCGCGAATCCAGCCCGCGACCGTTTTTACCGCCACAGGCAGTCGTTGCGGCCCCAGAACGACGAGGCCGATGATGAATACCAATAGCAGTTCGCTAAAACCGATATCAAACACGGATTACACCTGCTCTTTATCGTGGCGCTTCGCGTCTTCTGTTTTAGCCTGTTCCTGATTCGTATCCGCCTGCTTATCGGCGATAGTTTTCGCAGTAAAATCAGCATCCTGACTGGTTTTATCCTGCTTTGGTTCATCATCGCTCATTGCTTTTTTAAAGCCTTTGATCGACGCACCAAGATCGGAACCGATGGAGCCGAGCTTTTTGGTGCCAAAAAGCAGTACAACGATGACGGCAATAATCAATAACTGCCAAATACTGATACCACCCATACATGTTCCTCTGTGGTAGATGATGATTAAACAAGGCCGCATTATACGTTACACAGCCCGCCTTGAGCGATGAAAAAATCAGCGTGTTTTGCGCCAACCGACAAACCAGGCGATCAGACCACCTGCCATTAACCAGACGGGCATCAGCCCCCATTCAGGTCGGCTGACCAACAAGAATGTGCCACTTAATACTAACGTAGCGCCAATTCCGAGAAAATAACGCGATTGTCCCTGACGTACATGATTTGACTGAAGCTCGCGGGCAATCTTATCAACACTGTGCTGTAAATACTTGCCCTGGCGCAAACTGTCGTAAACCAGTTCAGGCAGTTCTGGCATTTTTTCGACCCAGAACGGCGCTTTTTCTTTAAATGCTCTCACCAGCGCAGGAATACCGACCTGATCTTTAATCCACGACTCCAGGAAAGGCTTCGCCGTTTTCCATAAATCGAGTTGCGGATAAAGCTGGCGTCCTACCCCTTCGACGTAGAGCAGGGTTTTCTGGAGTAACACCAGTTGCGGCTGCACTTCCATATTGAAGCGACGCGCCGTATTAAACAGATTTAACAGTACATGTCCAAACGAAATTTCGGCCAGCGGTTTCTCAAAGATAGGTTCACAGACCGTACGAATGGCAAATTCGAACTCTTCAACGTTGGTATCTGGTGGCACCCAGCCAGAATCGACGTGTAGCTCTACCACTTTGCGATAGTCGCGATTAAAGAAGGCGATAAAGTTTTCTGCCAGATAGCGTTTATCTTCTTTGTTTAGCGAGCCAACAATCCCGCAATCAATGCCGATATATTTCGGGTTTTCCGGGTGTTCATAGCTTACGAAGATGTTGCCAGGGTGCATATCGGCATGGAAAAAGCTGTCGCGAAAGACCTGAGTGAAGAACACCTGCACGCCGCGTTCCGCCAGCAATTTCATGTTTGTGCCGTTTTTCTCCAGCGTCGCAACATCAGACACCGGAATGCCGTAAATACGCTCCATTACCATCATCCCTTCACTACAATAGTCAGGGTAAACTTCCGGGATGTAGAGCATCGGGCTGTCTTCAAAATTGCGTCGAAGCTGAATGGCGTTGGCAGATTCCCGCAGCAAATTCAGTTCATCAATCAAGGTCTTTTCGTACTCGCGCACCACTTCGGTTGGGCGCAGACGGCGACCATCCGGCAGCAAACGCGGCACCCAGCGAGCCAGCCGGTAGATAAGTTTCAGATCCGCTTTAATAACCGGCAAAATATCCGGGCGGATGACTTTAATCACCACCTCTTTACCATTCGATTTCAATCGCGCGGTATGAACCTGGGCGATAGAAGCAGAAGCCAGCGGCTTGATTTCAAAATCGTCAAACCACGCTTCTACCGGCAAGCCGCCCATTGCAGCTTCAATCTGCTGCTTCGCCAGCTTGCCATCAAACGGAGCGACTTTGTCCTGCAATAACGCCAGCTGATCGGCAATATGCGGCGGAAAAAGATCGCGGCGGGTTGATAACATCTGCCCGAACTTGATCCATACCGGTCCCAGTTCTTGCAGGGCCAGTCGTAGTCGCTCACCTAAAGGTTTGTCTTTATGCCGATTTGGCATCCAGAATAATGAGTATCGCCATAGCCGTAGCGGCAGGGTGATACGCATTTTGGGGATCAGTTCATCAAGTCCGTAGCTTAAAAAAGTGCGAATGATGAAATATAGGCGCCGTACTTCACCTGGCGTCATTTAGCCTCCAGTTTTTCCAGCCGTTTGGTCAGGGCATCAACAGCACGCTCGACGGCAGCCGTCTCTTCCGCAAACCAGGCCACTTCAAGCGGACCGGGTGCCATACGCCACTCTTCAGTAATGGCTTCCGCCACATAACGTTGCTGGCGCTTAATGCCGTGATGCAGGAACTTTGCGCCTCCGCGCAGGGCTTTGCTGATACCTTCAGCGGCGATATCACCGGTATAAGGGGCCAGCAGTTCCGCAGGGTCGAACTCTGCCAGATCTGCCAGCGCAACGAAGTTTTGCACCACCTGAATATCGCCCTGCACTTCCAGCTCACCACTGCGAATCAGTGCGGCAAGCTGCTGGCGATCGCGAAGTTTCGGCAACACACTGGCGTAGGCGATAACGGTGCAGTCAGCATCGCCTGCCCATTCGCCCAGTACATCAACCTGGCGTTCGCTGAACACCAGAATCAATGACGTCGAAAAGCCTTTTACCTCCACGCGCAGCACTTTGCCCAACAGACGCGAGCGGGCCGTTTTCAGCGCGGGTGAGCGATACAGGAAGGTGTTGAGCAGACTTTCAATTCCTGCCGTCACTAAAGGTTTAAAAGGCATTTCCGGTCTCCTGTCAGAACTTATAACCACGATGCAACGCCACAACCCCTGCCGTCAGATTGTAGTAGTCGACACTTTCGAATCCGGCATCCTGCATCATGGCTTTCAGGGTATCCTGATCGGGATGCATACGGATGGATTCTGCCAGATAACGGTAGCTGTCGGCGTCGTTCGCGACCAGTGAGCCAATACGCGGCAGCACATGGAAGGAGTATGCATCATAGGCTTTGCTCAGCGGCTCGATAATTGGCTTCGAGAACTCAAGCACCAGCAGGCGGCCGCCGGGTTTCAGCACGCGATACATTGAACGCAGTGCTTTATCTTTGTCGGTGACGTTACGCAGACCAAACGAAATGGTGATGCAATCAAAGGTGTTATCCGGGAACGGCAGCGCCTCAGCGTTCGCTTGAACATACTCAACGTTGCCAATCACACCGATATTACGCAGCTTCTCGCGTCCCATTTTGAGCATGGATTCATTGATATCAGCAAGGACCACTTTGCCAGTTTCTCCGACCAGGCGGGAGAATTTCGCTGTCAGGTCGCCGGTGCCACCAGCCAGATCCAGCACGGTCTGCCCACGGCGTACGCCGCTGCAATCAATCGTGAATCGCTTCCACAAACGATGAATACCGAATGACATCAAATCATTCATGACATCGTATTTTGATGCCACGGAATGGAAAACGTGAGCGACCATATCCGCTTTTTGTTCCTTCGCGACGGTCTGAAAACCAAAGTGCGTCGTTTCTTGTGACTTATCCACCATCTCAATGCCTGCTCATCAAAAAATTGTTCCAGAAGTGTAACAGATTGGGCGTCGATGCCCTAGATTTCTACCCGGCTTAACTACCCCCAATGGGCTAGCGCGACTGCTGATTATATTCATCATCGCGTTGATAAGCTTCATCATTCGGCTGCTCCGGAACCGACCGCAGTCGATACTCTTCATCCTGGCTCACCGCTTGTTCAGCCAAATCCGGATTAATCTCGCGTTTAATTTCTACCCCTAAACCGCGAAACGCTTCTGCCTGCGCCAGCACATTTCCGCGACCTGAAGAGAGTTTTTTCATTGCCTGGCGGTAGTTATCCTGCGCTTTGTCGAGACTTTGACCAATCGCTGACATGTCATCGACGAACAAACGCATCTTGTCGTACAGCTTGCTGGCACGATCGGCGATTTGCTGGGCGTTGCGGCTTTGATGCTCATAACGCCACAGGTTGGCGATAGTGCGCAGCGCCACCAGCAGCGTAGTCGGGCTAACCAGCATGATATTGTTTTTCAACGCTTCGGTGATCAGCTCCGGCTGGCGGTCAAGCGCCAGTAAAAAAGCGGGTTCAACGGGAATAAACATCAGAACGTAATCCAGGGTTCGCAGCCCCGGCAGCTGTTGATAATCTTTGCGTCCCAGCAAACGGATATGGTTACGCACCGACGCGATATGTTCCTGTAGCGCGCTTTCGCGGGTGTAGTCATCTTCGGCGTTGAAATAGCGTTCATAGGCGACCAGCGTCATTTTGGCGTCGATCACCACATCTTTTCCCTGCGGCAACCGCACGATGACATCCGGCTGCATCCGCGAGCGGGCGTCATTTTCGATGCTGACCTGGGTTTCATATTCATACCCTTCACGCAGACCGGAAGCCTCCAGCACCCGCGTCAATACTACCTCGCCCCAGTTGCCCTGGGTTTTATTGTCGCCTTTCAGCGCACGCGTCAGGTTGATCGCTTCCTGGGCCATCTGGGCGTTGAGTTGCTGGAGGTTGCGGATTTCGTGAGTCAGGGTATGACGTTCTTGGGCTTCTTTACCAAAGCTGTCCTGGACCTGACGGCGGAAACCGTCCAGTTGTTCACGTAGCGGCGACAACAGGCTGTTCAGGCTCTGACGGTTTTGCTCATCAACCCGGCGATTGCTGTGCTCAAAAATACGGTTGGCGAGGTTTTCAAACTGCTCACTGAGGCGCTGCTCGCTGTTAATCATCTGGCGAATTTTATCGTCAGCATGTTGCTGTGCAGCTTCCATCCGCGTGGTTACTTCACGCAGATCGGCCTCCAGAGAGGTGTTAATACTTTGCAGGCTGCGCACTTCGTTATTGAGTAACTCGCACTCAGCGCGCCAGTGCTCGCTTTGAGTAATTTGTTGTTTTGCCGCGCTTAACTCCGCGACCATCTCTTCACGTTCAGCTAATTGCTCGGCTTTTTGCTGCGCATGTTGATAACTGGCAAACAGCCAGCCAATTGCCACACCCACCAATGCAATAACTGCGTAAACCATGATTGAGAAATCCACAACGCCTCCTGACGCAACAACTTACCCGCACAAAATAGAATTGTGCTGTACAAACGTCCAGTTTGAAAGAAGTTTCCTGCGAGGCGCTACGCAAAACGATCGTTAATTTTCATTATTTTATCCCACAATATGAGATGGAGTTTATATTGTGGGATATATCACCTTTTCCCCACGTCATTATGTGGAACACTTCAGCAATATCATCAGGAGAAACGTATGGCAGAAACCTCTTCAACCACCGCAGGCGCACAAACGTTATTACGTGGACTGGCGGTTCTTAATGCTGTTTATAACGGCTGCCATGACCTAAAAAGTATCGGCGAGTTCACCGGCACGACCCGGAGCACAACCCATCGTTTAGTCACCGTTCTGGTGGAACAACGCTACCTGCGCCATGTCCCAACGCAGGGCTACCAACTGGGTGCCAAACTGATCGAATTCGGTGCCAGAGCACTGGAAAGCACCTCGCTGTACGAAATTGCCCAGCCCGTTTTGCAACGCCTTGCCCGTTACACCCTGGACACCGTGCATCTGGGGATCGTTGAAGGCGACGAAGTGCTGTATCTGGAGAAGATCAACAGTCAGCGCGGGCTGGAAATGCGCTCACGCCCAGGCCATCGCATGCCACTGGCAATCACCGGCATCGGCAAAGCATTGATACTCAACCGAACAGAAGAAGAGTGGCGCACGCTGTTTAAGACCTGTGGTGATGAAACAAAACTGGGCGCATTTATTCAGAACATGCGTCGTTATGCCGCCAGTGGTTTTGCTTTTGATCTGGAAGAGAACGAGCCGACTATCCGTTGCGTTGCAGCGCCGGTTTACAACGCCCGGGATGAAATTGTGGCGGCTATTTCTGTCGCCAGTACCACCACGTATATGTCGCTGGCGCGTCTGGAAGAACTGGCACCTTACGTCAAATCCTGTGCAGAAGAGATATCCGCTGAACTGGGCTGGGGTAAGCACGTCCGCAAAGATAAATAAACCATGATTAAAGGAAACGACTAATGCCGGGAGCACCCTCATTTATTGCCCTGGACTGGGGAACGTCATCGCTTCGGGCATGGCGTTTTGGCGAATCACCAAATCCACAAGAAAAACGTGAATTCCCCTGGGGGATCATGAAATTACCCTCCCAGGCAGCAACACGTGAGGACGCTTTCCACGATACGTTTTTACGTGTCTGCGGCGACTGGCTGGCACAAACCCCATGCCCGGTACTGGCTTGCGGCATGCTCGGCAGTGCGCAAGGGTGGCAACCAGCAGCTTATTTACCTTGCCCGGTCACTCTCGAGGGTCTGGCGAAGCAGTTGACGCCAGTTATCCACCAGCAGCAGACAATGCTGCACATCATTCCTGGCGTGATTAAAGAAGGTGAAATGCCCGAAGTGATGCGTGGCGAAGAGACACAAATCTTCGGTGCTATCTCGATGGAACCGGCCCTGCAAAACGCGATCCATCAGGGTATGCCAGTGCTGATAGGCTTACCCGGCACACATGCGAAATGGGCAGTAGTTGAAAACAACACCATTACCGATTTCCGAACCTTTATGACGGGCGAGTTATTTGATGTTTTATCCCGCCATTCGATTCTCGGTGCCACCATGCATCCTGGAGATGAACCGCACTGGGATGCCTTCACCCACGGGCTGACAGCAGCACAAGAGCATCATCAGACCGGATTATTATCGACGCTGTTTTCGACCCGTTCGCGCCTGCTGACCAGTAATCTTACGTCGTCCTCGCAGGGGGATTACCTTTCCGGATTACTGATAGGCCATGAATTATGCGGTCTGGCATCCAGTTTGCTACGTGATTTACCCGCCACAACACCGATCGCCTTAATCGGTAGCGCAAATCTGAACAGCCGCTATTCACAAGCATTCAGCCACGTTTTTCCCGACAGACAGATACACGCCATTCCTAATGCCACTGAACAGGGATTATGGCGAATCGCCCACGCTGCCGGGTTACTGTCCACCAACGCCAGGGAATGTACCCATGCCATTTAAGACGCTTTTGCAAAAAACCGGGTTAGTCGCCATTTTACGCGGCGTGAAACCGGATGAGATTGTCGCCATCGGTGAAAAACTGTACGCCGCCGGATTCCGCCTGATTGAGATTCCTATGAACTCGCCGGAGGCGTTGCAAAGTATCAGTTTACTGCGCGACGCCCTGCCTAAGGATTGCCTGGTCGGAGCCGGAACTGTGCTTTCGGTAGAGCAGGTGGTTGCGGTTAAAGAGGCTGGGGGCCAGATTATCGTGATGCCGCATTGCGATACTGCGGTGATCCGTCGCGCCCGTGCGCTGGGTATGTATTGTGCGCCTGGCGTCGCCACGCCCACCGAAGCCTTTGCTGCCATTGAACATGGTGCTAATGCCATCAAGCTGTTCCCGGCTGAACAAATTACGCCAGAAGTTACCAAAGCCTGGCGTGCGGTTATTCCACAATCCGTTCCGATGTTACCGGTTGGCGGTATCACACCGGAAACCATGGCGCGTTATCTGAGCCACGGCGCAAACGGCTTTGGCCTCGGTTCTGCGCTATATCACCCCGGCATGACGCCAGAGCAAGTCTATGAAAATGCAGTACTGTTTATGAACGCATGGAACAATTTAAATAGCAACTAACTGATAAATAAGGATATAAAAGCAATGATAAAACATCTTACCTTACCGAAAAAAATGGCTGCAATGGTACTTCTTGCAGGCGCTGCCCTCAGCATTGCGCCTGTACAGGCAGCCTCCTACCCAACCAAACAGATCGAGTTAGTCGTTCCCTACGCTGCCGGAGGCGGTACGGATCTGGTTGCCCGTGCCTTTGCTGATGCCGCCAAAAACCATTTACCCGTCAGCATCGGGGTTATCAATAAACCTGGCGGAGGCGGTGCTATCGGCCTGAGTGAAATCGCCGCTGCCCGCCCTGGCGGTTACAAAATTGGTTTAGGCACGGTTGAACTGACCACCCTTCCCAGCCTCGGAATGGTGCGTTTTAAAACCAGCGATTTTAAACCCATTGCCCGTCTAAACGCGGATCCGGCTGCTATCACCGTCCGTTCTGATGCGCCGTGGAATAGCTATGAAGAATTTATGACTTACGCCAAAGCGAATCCCGGAAAAGTACGCATTGGTAACTCAGGCACCGGAGCTATCTGGCATCTGGCGGCAGCTGCACTGGAAGACAAAACGGGTGCGAAGTTTTCTCATGTCCCGTATGACGGCGCAGCCCCTGCCATTACAGGCCTGTTAGGCGGGCATATTGAAGCGGTTTCCGTAAGCCCAGGAGAAGTTATCAACCATGTGAAAGGCGGCAAGCTGAAGACACTGGTAGTGATGGCGGATGAGCGAATGAAAACCATGCCTGACGTCCCGACGTTAAAAGAGAAAGGCGTTGATCTCTCCATCGGCACCTGGCGCGGCCTGATTGTGTCGCAAAAAACGCCGCAGGATGTGGTGGATGTTCTGGCAAAGGCAGCAAAAGAGACGGCTGAAGAGCCTGCATTCCAGGATGCACTGCAAAAGTTGAATCTCAACTATGCATGGCTTGACGCTGCCAGCTTCCAGACCCAAATCAGCGAACAGGAAAAGTACTTTGACGAGTTGCTGACTCGCCTGGGCCTGAAAAAATAAACCTGAGGTACGGTTGATGAACACAAAACAGTCTGTTGCTCAACTCGCCGTACCGCACCGCAAGCGCCTTTCATCAACGATGGTGGTGGCGCTGTTACTTTGTGTGGTTGCTGGCGCGGTGATGATTAATGCCGCTGATTTTCCAGCAACTGCCATTGAAACGGATCCCGGTGCAAGTGCCTTCCCTACCTTCTATGCCTGTGCCCTGATTGTGCTCGCTGTCTTGCTGGTGATACGCGATCTTTTGCAGGCAAAACCAGCCTCTTGCGCCAACGCACAGGAAAAACCGGCATTCAGGAAAACGGCAACAGGAATTGCGGCAACCGCGTTTTATATTGTGACGATGAGCTACTGCGGTTATCTCATTACTACTCCTGTTTTCCTCATCGTCATTATGACGTTGATGGGCTACAGGCGATGGGTACTCACACCGGGTATTGCGCTGCTGTTAACGGCAATCCTCTGGTTGCTGTTTGTCGAAGCGTTACAGGTGCCATTGCCTGTCGGCACATTTTTCGAATAACAGGGGCCAGCAATGTTTGAAAGTGAACTTTTAACTCAGGGTTTTTCGACATTACTCAATAATCCTCAGGCGCTGCTGTTTGCCACTTTTGGGGTGATGCTGGGTATTGTGATTGGCGCTTTGCCTGGTCTGACAGCGACCATGGGTGTGGCGATTTTGCTGCCTTTCACCTACGGCATGGAGCCTGTTTCTGGCTTGTTGATGATTTGCGGCGTCTTTTTTGGTGGCGTCTACGGTGGTTCTATCACCGCAATTTTGCTCAAAATTCCCGGAACGCCTGCCGCCGCAGCCACCGCTATTGATGGTTATGAGCTGACGAAACAGGGAAAAGCAGGGCTGGCATTGAGTGCCGCCACGTTCTCTTCCTTTAGTGGCGGAACGCTCAGCATTATCGTGCTGATGTTTCTCTCTCCGGTACTTGCCAGTTGGGCGCTGAAATTTAGTGCCTCGGAGTCCTTCGCCCTGGCAACCTTCGGACTGAGCATTATTGCCAGTATTTCCGGTGAGTCACTGATTAAAGGGCTGATTGCCGGGGTTGGCGGATTGCTGATCGCAACGATAGGCCTTGATCCAATGGGCGGTTTTCCACGGTTTACAGGTGGATTTGTGGAGCTGATGAATGTGCCATTTATCCCGGTGATGATTGGTTTATTTGCTGCTTCAGAAGCATTCCGCTCTATGGAGCAAAACCAGCAAATTCGTCAGGGGGCGAAGGTGGCTATCGGCAGTCTGTTACTGCCCTGGCAAACACTACGCCGCATTGCATTAACCATTTTGCGCTCATCAGGATTAGGGGTTTTTATCGGCATGATCCCCGGTGCGGGGGCGGATATTGCAGCTTTTGTTGCCTATAACGAAACTCGTCGTTTCAGTAAGACACCAGAAAACTTTGGTAAGGGTGAAATTAAAGCTGTGGCCTCCTGTGAGGCAGGCGCGAATGGCTGCACCGGTGGCGCATTGTTACCTATGCTGACGCTGGGGATCCCTGGCGATGCGGTAACCGCCATCATGCTGGGCGCGTTAACGTTACAGGGAATGCAACCAGGCCCGCTGATGTTTACCGACCACGGCGATATGGTTTATACACTGTTTGTCGGCATGATCTTCTGTTACTTCATGCTACTAGTTCTTGGACTGCTCTCTTTGAAAGTCATCGGTAATGTGGTGAAAATTCCCGGCAATATTCTCACACCGATGATCCTCGCACTTTGTGTGGTCGGGACTTATGCGTTGAACAATAGCCTGTTTGATGTTGGCATTATGCTGATTGCAGGCGTGGTGGGCTATTTCATGCAGAAAGGAGGATATCCGGCATCACCCGTAGTGCTGGCATTGATTATGGGGCCAATGGCGGAAAGTAATTTTCGCCGTGCGCTGTCGCTTTCTGGTGGGTCACTCGACTTTCTGTATACCCGACCGATAACTCTGGCATTGCTGACTCTGGCAGCCTTTACGCTACTGACGCCAATAATCCGCAAAATAATGCGTTTACGGCGTCAATAACTGATATCGCTCCCCGAAGTTGGGGAGCGTTTTTTATTTCAGCAGACGACGCGCCGCTTCCACCACGATTTTCACCGCATGGCTTTCGGTTTGTTTCATCGTCTCAGCATTCGGGATCTCTTGCTGGGTGCGGTTAACGATAACCCCCGCTACCATACCGGCACGCAGGCCCTGACTTGCACACATGGTCAGCAGGGTTGCAGATTCCATTTCATAGTTCATTACGCCCATCGCCTGCCACTCTTCCATAGAACCTTTAAAGTGACGAACTACGCGACCAGAGTAAGTATCGTAACGTTCCTGACCCGGGTAGAAGGTATCAGAAGAAGCCGTCACACCAACGTGAGTGGTGGCACCAATTGACTTCGCCGCTTCAACCAGCGCAGTCGTACATTCGAAATCAGCGACAGCCGGGAATTCCAGCGGTGCGAAGTGCAGGCTCGCACCATCCAGACGAACAGACGCCGTGGTAACCAGGACATCGCCAACATTAATATGCGGCTGAATAGCGCCTGTTGTGCCGATACGCAGGAAGGTGCGAATGCCCAGCTGTGCCAGCTCTTCAACAGCAATAGAGGTAGACGGGCCGCCGATACCGGTAGAGCAGACGATAACAGGTTTACCATCCAGCTCTGCACGCCAGGTGGTGAATTCGCGATGAGATGCCAGCTTAACCGGCTTATCCATCAGCGCGGCGATCTTTTCCACACGATCCGGGTCGCCAGGGACGATGGCAAGCGTAGCCCCTTGTAAATCGTTTTTAGTGAGGCCGAGATGAAAAACATCAGACTTGGACATATACAACTCCTCTGTGAATCGGTTTAGTCAGAAGAAGCAAAAAGACACTTTACCGAAGGGTTTAACATTTTTTCGTGATACTCATCACCATGACGAAAATGCGTTGCATAAATTTACCCGCCAAAAGTGATGCAAATCACATAAATCACTCTTCATTCTGCAGGACTGCATAAAAGATGAGCCGATTCAGGCAATGTGATTTGTTGCATGCTGACTATAGTTAACATTGCGCAACATTTTTATAAGGGTACGGAGAATACCATGGCAACAACACAACAATCTGGATTTGCACCTGCTGCATCGCCTCTCGCTTCGACCATCGTTCAGACTCCGGACGACGCGATTGTGGCGGGCTTCACCTCTATCCCTTCACAAGGGGATAACATGCCTGCTTACCATGCCAGACCAAGGCAAAGCGATGGCCCACTGCCAGTGGTCATTGTAGTGCAGGAAATTTTTGGCGTGCATGAACATATCCGCGATATTTGTCGCCGTCTGGCGCTGGAGGGGTATCTGGCTATCGCACCTGAACTTTACTTCCGCGAAGGCGATCCGAATGATTTTGCCGATATCCCTACGCTGCTTAGCGGTCTGGTAGCAAAAGTGCCTGACTCGCAGGTGCTGGCCGATCTCGATCATGTCGCCAGTTGGGCTTCCCGCAACGGCGGCGATGTTCATCGTTTAATGATCACCGGATTCTGCTGGGGTGGACGTATCACCTGGCTGTATGCCGCGCATAATCCACAACTGAAAGCAGCGGTGGCATGGTACGGCAAATTAACCGGCGATAAGACGCTGAATTCACCGAAACAACCTGTTGATATCGCAACCGATCTTAACGCGCCGGTTCTCGGCTTATATGGTGGTCAGGATAACAGCATTCCGCAAGAGAGTGTGGAAACGATGCGCCAGGCGCTGCGGGCAGCAAACGCGAAAGCAGAGATTATCGTGTACCCGGATGCAGGGCATGCGTTCAACGCCGATTATCGTCCGAGCTATCATGCCGAGTCTGCGAAAGACGGCTGGCAGCGAATGTTGGAATGGTTTACACAGTATGGTGTTAAAAAGTAACGCCATAGTCGCTAAATCTGATGATTAAGCTCACACAATTTCAACGATTTTTTTAATCTCAAAACCATACAGCATCAAAAAATTTGTTGCTGTATGCCACTCTTTGACTCCCTTCACATTCGTCATCACACCACCTGCTGAATGCAAAAATTTCGTTGCTGTGCGGCAAACTTTTTTCCTGTTTTGTGCCGCTTTTCTCCTGAATACTCGTTCTCAGAACAACTGGATCGTTTAAACATCAGACAGGAGATTTACCATGACGCAATCCATTTTTCAGGCTCAACCCTTTGAATTACCTTTTGATCCGCGCACAACTGCACTGGTCATGATCGACATGCAGCGTGACTTTGTCGAAGCAGGGGGCTTCGGTGAGGCACTGGGCAATGATGTTTCACTGGTACGCACGGCTATCGCACCATGTACAGAGGTGCTGGCAGCCGCACGTCAAAAAGGAATTATGGTTATTCATACTCGTGAAGGCCATCGTGCAGACTTAAGCGACTGCCCGCCAGCCAAACTGACGCGCGGCGGAAAAACCTTTATTGGTGAACCAGGACCGATGGGACGCATTCTGGTCAGAGGTGAAGCAGGTCATGACATCATTCCTGAACTGTACCCGGTGGCAGGCGAACCGGTGATTGATAAGCCTGGCAAAGGCGCGTTTTATCAAACCGACTTACATCTGATTTTGCAAAACCACGGTATCAAGACGCTGATAGTTTGTGGTGTTACAACCGAAGTTTGCGTAACCACCACCGTGCGCGAAGCAAATGATCGTGGCTATGAATGCATTATCCCGGAAGATTGTGTCGGCTCCTATTTCCCGGAATTCCAGAAATACGCCCTCGAGATGATCAAAGCACAAGGTGCCATTTTCGGTTGGGTTACTGATTCCAAAGCCATTATTGCAGGCCTGGAAGGCTAACACCGATGGTACAGGTTACGCTTTGCGCATCGTCGTTGGGATATCTTTTCCCGCAGAATGAAACGCAAGATTTACGTCTACATAGCGCTTTTAAACATGCGGTAAATCTGTATTCAGACGCGGGAACATTCATCACTCTGTTGTGTGCGCAAACGTATCTGAATCTCCCTGATGCAGCCAGAGTCTGGCTACCTGAATGTTGGGACTGGCGAAGAGAGATTGCCCATTCAGATCCCATTCAGTTAACCCCAGGCTTACTGCGGACACCTCGATTTTGTGTGGCGCTCGAAAACGCAACGCTCTGGCAGTCGCCATTTGTGGGGGGAATGCTGACACTTGAGGCATTCCCTTTGGTTTTCCAGCACTACCCAACGATGGCATCGCAACGGCTTTTATTTTGTCTGGAACATAACGTTCAAAGCACATTGCACCTGCCGGATAGTCTCACGCACCAGGGATTAGCGATTATGGAGCATCCAGATGCGCTGGAACGCCAGGTGCCACAACTGATCGGCTTTGGTAAAGGCTTAACGCCCGATGGAGATGACTATTTGTTGGGCTATCTGGCAGCACTCTGGTTATGGCAACTCCCTGCACCACTTGCCGATCATCAATACCGGTTGCAGCAGGTAATTGATCAACATGCGCACAACACCACGGATATCAGTCGTCATTATCTGGAGCGTGCGCTTCAGGGACATTTTTCAGAACCGATTTGCCAGTTACTCGCACAACTGGTTGGGAGTGCATCGGCAATGACAATCGCATCCTGTGCAGAACAGGTCATGCAATTTGGCGCAACGTCAGGAGTAGATTGCCTTGCAGGAATGCTGCATGGCTTTCGAACCCTGAACACCATAAATTGATTTCAACCTTTTCTCCCGTAGCCCGTTTATGGGGCTACACGGGGATGCTTTGCCCGAATTTTGCTATCGGGCGGAATGAAACAGGCGTAACAGCATGAAAGTTAAATATAAAGTTTTCAGTAATCTTTATCAGGACTCAGTTTCTCTGATGCAGATTTCCGCGCAAATCAGCAAGTTGCCCGGTATTCAACAGGCCTCGGTCGTCATGGGAACACCCAATAATCTCGAGCAATTGAGCGATGCGGGTCTGGGTAACGAAATCAACGCCAGTCCCAATGATTTAGTGATTGCAGTCATGGGTGAAGAAGATATTTGCAATGAAGCACTGGTACTGGCCCAGCAACGTCTGACCAGCAAACCCGATGATGAAACGGATAGTGGCATTAAAACACCGGAAAAGGTCAGCCTGGAAATGGCACTGGAAGCCGAGCCCGAAGCCAACCTGGCACTCATTTCTGTACCGGGAGACTACGCCGCCGCCGAAGCAATTAAAGCGTTAAACCTCGGAATGAACGTGATGATGTTCAGCGATAACGTCAGTATCGTGCAGGAAAAATCCATCAAAACGCTTGCCCGAGAACGTCAGCGCATCGTAATGGGACCTGACTGTGGAACCGCCATTGTTAACGGCATTCCGTTAGGCTTCGCTAATGTGGTGAAACGCGGAGCAATTGGTGTTATTGGCGCGTCAGGCACCGGGCTACAGGAAGTGACTTGCCGAATCGACCAGCTCGGAGCGGGTATTTCTCAGGCGTTGGGAACAGGCGGACATGATCTCAGTGAAGAGATTGGTGGAATATCGATGCTCTTCGCTTTAGATGCGCTGGCGCAAGACGATGAAACTCGCGTGATTGTGCTTATTTCAAAACCGCCTTCACCGATCGTTGCCCGGACTATTCTGGAGCGTGCCGAGGCTTGTGGAAAACCCGTGGTGGTGAATTTCCTCGGTGCGAATCCGCATGATCTGGCACGTCCCAATATCACCGCGGCCACCACACTTGCCAGCGCCGCAAATATCGCCGTGGCGTTACTGAATGATCAACCACTTCCGACTATCGAGACCGAAATTTCCTGCGACGATCTCACAATGTTACAAAACGCCTGCCAGCGCCTGCCAGCCCATCGCCAGGCGATACGCGGTGTTTTCGCCGGAGGAACCTTCTGCTACGAAGCGCAACTTATCTGCCAACAAAAGGGATTCAGCGCAGCCTCCAATACGCCAGTTGCGGGTAATCGTGCTCTGGCAAATATCTGGCAAAGCGAAGATCACACGTTGATCGATATGGGCGACGATGATTTCACCCGTGGCAAACCGCATCCAATGATCGACCCGACTCTGCGCAATCAACGTCTGCTCAACGAACTCAACGACTCACACACTGCCGTCGTGTTATTCGACCTGGTACTTGGTTATGGCGCTTCCACGACGCCTGCCAGCGAATTACTGGACCAACTTTCACACATCGACATGAATAACGCACCGTTGCTGATTGCGCACGTTTGCGGAACGGAAGCTGATCCGCAAATACGCAGTCAGCAGATAAGCGCACTACAAAATGCAGGGGTCATCATCGCCAGCAGCAATGCACAGGCGGCGTTATGGGCCAGCACCGTTGCACAGACTCAGTTGCAGAAAAAGGGGCTAAACGCATGAATACCTTATTTAATCAGCCTTTGAAGGTTGTGAACGCGGGACTACACAGTTTTGCTGACAATATTCAACATGCCGGGGGAAGCGCAATTGCACTCAACTGGCAGCCACCAGCACAAGGCGATATTGACGCTGGATTGGATCTGGCATCGTTGCTACGTCATCCCCTGGTAGAAAATGCCAACCAAATCGCCATGACACGTTATCTCGAAGCACAGCCCGTGCTGGTGGATGTCATGCTCGCTAAAGAGGCCATTCCAGCAATGGCTGAACAAAAACGTATTTTGCACTCTGGCCCGCCGATTGCCTGGGAAGAGATGTGTGGTCCGGTAAAAGGGGCGATTATTGGTGCCATGCTGTACGAAGGTTGGGCCACCAGCCAGCAAGACGCTGAAAACCAAATAAACGCAGGCGAAATCGACCTTGCCCCTTGTCATCATTATCACGCGGTTGGCCCAATGGCAGGCATCATCAGCCCGTCGATGCCGTTATGGGTGGTAGAAAACAAAACCAACGGCCACCGTACTTTTAGCAATTTCAATGAAGGTCTGGGTAAGGTTCTCCGTTTTGGCGCCAATAACGATGAAGTTCTCAATCGTCTGGCCTGGATGCGCGATGAACTGGCGCCGGCAATGAAAGCAGCAATCGCACAACACGGCGAGCTGGAACTCAAGCCATTAATGGCGCAGGCGCTGCATATGGGGGATGAAGTTCATAACCGCAATGCTGCCGCTACCGGTTTGCTGATTAAGCGCCTGCTCCCGGCATTGCTGGCCTGCTCTCTTCCACAGGAACATATCCAGCGCGTCGTGGCATTTATCACCGGTAACGATCACTTCTTCCTCAATCTTTCGATGGCCGCCTGTAAAGCAATGATGGATGCCGCCGCCAATGTACCGTTCAGTTCAATGGTTACGGTGATGGCGCGTAACGGGGTGAATTTTGGTATTCGGCTTTCCGGTACTGGCGATCGCTGGTTCCAGGCTCCTGCCAATGCCGTTGAAGGTCTGTTCTTCCCCGGATTTGGCGTCGACGATGCCGCTGCTGACCTGGGTGATAGCGCAATTACTGAAACCGCAGGTGTGGGTGGCTTCGCGATGGCGTCGTCTCCGGCGATCGTCAAATTTGTGGGAGGCACCCCTGCCGATGCCACCAATAACAGCCGTCGGATGCAAGCCGTCACCCTCGGCGGTAACCCCGCATTTACACTTCCAGCCCTCAATTTTGCCCCCACCGCAGCAGGGATTGATGCGCGTAAAGTGACCGATCGCGGCATTTTACCGGTCATCAATACGGGTATCGCCCACAAACAAGCGGGGGTCGGGCAAATTGGTGCCGGGATCACCACTGCGCCGATGGCCTGTTTTGTCGCCGCTGTACGTGCACTGGCGGAGATCGTCGCAAAGGAGAACCATCATGGTTAAGCCACTGGCTGTCGTCGCGGTTGGCGGCAATGCGCTCATTCAGGACGAGCAACGCAATAGTATTCCCGATCAATATGTTGCAGTGATGGAAAGCGTGCAGCATATCGTTGATATGGTTGAAGCCGGATGGGACCTGGTGCTAACCCACGGTAATGGCCCGCAGGTGGGCTTTATTCTGCGCCGCTCTGAACTCGCCAGTAACGAAGTTTCTCCGGTTCCACTTGATTACGCCGTGGGTGATACACAAGGTGCAATTGGCTACATGTTCCAGAAAGCACTGCATAACGAATTGGCTCGCCGTGGCATAAACAAACCGGTAATTGCCCTGGTGACACAAACGCGAGTCAGCCCACATGACGATGCTTTCGCCAGCCCCAGTAAACCAATTGGCGCGTTTCTCGATGAAGCAACGGCCCAACAACGCCAACAACAACTCGGCTGGACGCTGATGGAGGACGCCGGGCGTGGTTGGCGGCGTACAGTTCCCTCTCCTGCCCCACTGGAAGTTATTGAGCACGACACCATCGCTCACCTGGTGCGCCAGGGATATCTGGTTATTGCCTGCGGCGGCGGCGGTATTCCGGTGGTGCGAGACGGACAACAACTGAAAGGTGTAGAAGCCGTGATCGATAAAGATCTGGCCTCCGCGCTGCTCGCCAGTCAGTTAGGCGCAGATCTGCTGGTGATCCCCACCGGTGTAGAAAAAGTGGCGATTAACTTTGGTACACCACAACAACAGTGGCTCGACGCTATCAGCGTTGCCGAAGCGCAAACGCTGTTGCGGGAAGGTCAGTTTGGTGTCGGCAGTATGCAACCCAAAGTGGAAGCCATTGTTGATTTCATCAATGCCAGCCAGCAACAAGGCAAACAGGCCAGCGGCCTGATTACTTCACCGCAAACCATAAAAGCAGCCCTGGCGCATCAGAGCGGTACATGGATAACCCTTTAATTCTCTGGAGAACACAATGACTACAACGCTTTTAGCCGTTAACGGAACGCTGATGCGCGGCCTGGAACTCAACCCAAATATGCAAAAAGCGGGCGGTATTTTTGTCCGTGAAGACCGAACTGACGCCCATTACCGGTTGTGGAGTATTAATGATCGCCATCCGGGAATGATTCGCGTGAATGAAGGAGGAACACACGTCGACGTAGAAATTTGGCAATTACCGCTGGCCAGTTTTGCCGCTCTGTTAATGAGCGAACCCGCTGGGCTGGCAATTGGCAAAATCAAACTTGCCGATGGTAGCGAAGTGCTGGGCGTACTGGCAGAAAACTGGCTGACCGAAGGCCAACGGGAAATTACAGAACTGGGTAGCTGGCGCAAATACACCGGGCATTTTCATACTGTGTAACGCGCATTTATAAAGGGAACATACTATGCGTAAAAAAGAAGAGAATCTGAATACGGCATCAGGATTGCGTATTGCCATGATTTTGCTGGGTATTGCCGTCACACCTGTGCTGTTGTCATCCTCAAGCCTCGGCAATCAACTTTCCAGCGGCAGTTTAATTAGCGTCGTATTGTTAGGCGGCGTCATTCTGACCTTACTTTCAGCCATCACCATTAGCGTGGGAGAAAAAGCCCGCCTACCAACGTATGGCATTGTGAAATATTCGTTTGGCGAAAAAGGGGCCATCGCCATTAACATTTTGATGGCGATAAGTCTGTTCGGCTGGATTGCCGTTACCGCCAATATGTTTGGTCATTCGGTACATGACTTACTGGCTCAACATGGACTGGAAGTTCCACTGGCACTGTTAGTGGCGGCTGGCTGTGTCATTTTTGTCGCCTCTACGGCATTTGGCTTTGCCGTTCTGGGAAAAATTGCCCAGGTTGCCGTGCCGGTTATCGCGCTGGTGCTGTGTTACATCCTCTATGTGGCAACCCATACCGAAGTGGCAGTACCAGCGGCGATTGTGGAGATGAATACAGGTGTCGCCGTTTCCACCGTTGTTGGCACCATTATTGTGCTGGTTGCCACACTGCCTGATTTCGGTAGTTTTGTGCATAACCGCAAACATGCGCTGATTGCCGCAGGCGTGACGTTTCTGGTTGCCTACCCTCTGCTCTACTGGGCGGGTGCAACGCCGAGCGCCATTAGTGGTCAGGGATCTTTACTGGGTGCGATGGCGGTATTCGGTGCGGTTCTGCCTGCGGCGCTGTTGTTGATTTTCGCCTGCGTCACCGGTAACGCGGGCAATATGTTCCAGGGCACGCTGGTGGTTTCCACACTGCTTACCCGCTTTCCCAAATGGCAGATTACCGTGGCGCTGGGTATCCTTTCCGCCATCGTAGGCAGTATGGATATTATGGCGTGGTTTATTCCGTTTCTGCTGTTCCTGGGTATCGCCACGCCACCCGTTGCCGGAATTTATATCGCTGACTTTTTCTTTTATCGCCGTAATGGCTATCAAGAGTCAGTGTTAGCCCAGGAGTCACAGATTAAAGTGCTGACATTCGCAGCATGGATCATAGGCGCAGCGGTTGGCTTTATGACCGTAAAAGGCTTATTCACCCTGACGACGATCCCTTCGGTAGACTCGATTCTGGTGGCATGTATCGCTTATGCGATTCTCAGTCGGGCAAGTCAACACCGCTAATTCCTGGGTATACTCAGGCAATGATTACGGCTGAATCTGGAGAGATTCAGCCACTTTACCACTGACCAGGAAGCCTTATGTTCATCTCAGACGAAACGCTTCGTGTTATTCATCTGGTCGCCAGACACCAGAGCATTACCACCGCAGCCGAGCAGTTAAATAAAGTCCCTTCCGCCATCAGTTACACCATCAAGAAAGCGGAAGAGAGCCTGGGCGTTGAACTGTTCATTCGTAAGGGACGCTATATTGAATTATCGCCAGCGGGAAGTTACTTCATCGAACATAGCAAAACTATTCTTGGCGACCTGGAAGCATTAAAGCGCAACACAGTGCTGATTCACGATGGTATTGAGCGTGAACTGACAATTGCGGTAAACAATATTATTCCTGGTGATTTGCTGGTGGCATTTATTCGAGATTTTGAACGGCAATTCACATCAACAACACTGACGGTAGATCTTGAGGTATACAACGGCTGCTGGGATGCGCTGTACAGTAAGCGTGCCGATCTGGTCTACGGTGCTCCTCATGCAGTGCCAAGCAGTGAAGGCATCATTAGCGAACCGGTCGGACAAATGGAATGGGATTTTGTCGTCAGCCCACTCCACCCACTGGCAGCGAAGCGGCATCCATTAGAAAACAGTGAATTGCGTCATTATCCAGCGGTTTGTATCCGCGATACCTCCGTTAACTTCCCCCCGATGCAAGCCTGGTTGTTGGAAGGACAAAAACCCATTTTTGTTCCTGACTTCGCTACGGCAATCGCCTTAATAGAACAAAACGTCGGTATTGGTTATATTCCACATCATCTGGCATTGCCGTTATTGAACAGCGGTAAATTGCTTAAAAAGCCAATGCGCGAACATAAACACGCCACCAAGTTATTTCTTGCCGCTCGTTCCGATGGTATGGGCAAAGCCTGTCAGTGGTGCATAGAATATTTAAGAAATCCGCAATTAATTTTCTGTTCCTGAAGATCCACATCATACCTGGCATACATAGCAAAATGGCTTCCGGTGTTGGAAGCCATTATTGTGCTGCAATTTACAATGACTCGTTAATACTCATCATCCCCGACGCAAATTCTGCGCCGCCTGCACCATGTTCGCCAGTGCCGCGCGGGTTTCTGGCCAGCCGCGCGTTTTCAGGCCACAGTCCGGGTTGACCCACAGACGCTCTGCCGGAATGCGTTTTGCCGCTTTCTTCAGCAAGGCTTCAATCCATTCCACGCTCGGTACGTTTGGCGAGTGAATGTCATAGACGCCAGGACCGATTTCATTTGGATAATCAAACTCTTCGAACGACTCCAGCAACTCCATGTCGGAACGCGAGGTTTCGATGGTGATGACGTCTGCGTCCAGCGCCGCAATCGAATCCATGATGTCGTTGAACTCGCAGTAACACATGTGAGTGTGGATTTGTGTGTCATCTTTCGCCACAGCGGCGTTGATACGGAAAGCCTCCACGCCCCACTGGAGATAGGCATCCCAGTCGCTGCGACGCAGTGGTAAACCTTCGCGCAATGCCGGTTCGTCAATCTGAATGATGCCAATTCCAGCGGCTTCCAGGTCCGCGACTTCATCACGCAGCGCCAGCGCAATTTGTTTGGCGATGGTTTCACGGCTGACATCTTCACGCGGGAACGACCAGCAGAGAATAGTCACCGGGCCGGTCAACATCCCTTTCACCGGTTTATCAGTCAGGGATTGCGCATATTTTGCCCACTCCACGGTAATCGGTGCCGGGCGGCTAACGTCACCAATAACAATCGGTGGCTTCACGCAGCGGGAACCGTAGCTCTGTACCCAACCGTTTTGCGTAAAGACAAAGCCATCCAGATGCTCGCCAAAGTATTCCACCATGTCATTACGCTCGGCCTCGCCATGTACCAGCACATCCAGTCCCAAACGTTCCTGCTCAACAATGGCCTGCTTGATATGTTCCGCAATGCCTGTGCGGTAGTTGTTGGCGTCGAGATTACCCTTTTTGAAATCCAGACGCAGGGTACGAATCTCCGTGGTTTGCGGGAAAGAACCAATCGTGGTGGTCGGCCATGCTGGGAGTTTAAAACGCGCACGCTGGGCTTCAGCACGCACTTCATAGACATTCGCACGCTGACTGTCCTGAGCGGTGATCGCCGCCAGACGCTTTTCTACTGCCGGATTATGTACACGAGTAGAGTGACGACGCGCCTGAATCGGAGCGCTCCACGCTGCCAGAGCTGCCGTATCACCACTGTTCAACGCATCGCGCAGCAATGCCAGTTCATGACATTTTTGCAGGGCGAAGGCAAACCAGCTTTTCACTTCTGCATCAAGACGTGTTTCCACACTCAGGTCAATGGGACTGTGCAGCAGTGAGCAGGAAGATGCCACCCACAAATCACGTTTGCCGACAATGTCCTTAATTTGCGCATATTTCTCGGTAAGATCGGCGCGCCAGACGTTACGACCATTGATAAGACCCGCAGACAGCAGCCAGTCAGAAGGCAGACGCTTGTGCAGTTCAGCAACGTCATCTTTACCATGTACAAGATCGACATGCAGACCCTGAACAGGCAGCGCAGTAATCGTGTCGAGATTTGGTGTTACGCCTTCAAAATAGGTGGTCAGCAGCAGTTTCACCTGTCCCTGGAGCGCGTCGTAAGCGGGTTTGTATGCGTCCAGCCACGCCTGCGGCAGTTCCAGTACCAGCGCGGGTTCATCAATCTGTACCCACTCGATGCCGCGTTTCGCCAGTTCTGCCAGCACTTGCTGATAAACCGGCAGAATGTCGTTCAGCAGGCTCAGGCGATCAAACTGTTCACCTTTCACTTTACCCAGCCACAGGTAGGTAACTGGCCCCAGCAGCACAGGTTTCACCTTGTGGCCCAGCGCCAGCGCCTCGTCCACTTCCTCCAGCAGCTGCGTCCAGGTCAGTTTGAACTGTTGGCCTTTAACGAACTCCGGCACCATGTAGTGATAGTTGGTGTTAAACCATTTGGTCATTTCCGCTGCCGCCGCAGGTTCGCCAGTCGGTGCACGTCCACGACCAATACGGAACAGGGTGTCGATATCTACCGAACCATCGTTGTTCTGGTGACGCGCCGGAACATTACCCAGCAGCAGACTGGTGGTCAGTACATGATCGTACCAGGCAAAATCGCCCACCGGCAGCAGGTCGATACCCGCTTGCTTTTGTTGCTCCCAGTGACGAGCACGTAATTCACGCCCTACCGCCAGCAGTTCTTCACGCGTGGAGTTCCCCGCCCAATAACTCTCTTGCGCTTTTTTCAGCTCGCGACGCAGGCCAACGCGAGGGAAACCGAGGGTGTGATTAAGAATTGTCATTATATGCCCCTTATGGAATTTTTAGTATTTAGCCGTCCAGATGTTTACACATCCATAATTGGCGGTTACTGTATATTCCTCAAGCGCAAATTATTCATGCCGAAGTGAAGGACTTTCATGATCGAAGTAAAACACCTGAAAACGCTACAAGCGTTGCGGAACTGCGGCTCACTCGCAGCCGCTGCGGCGACGTTGCATCAAACGCAATCCGCCCTGTCTCACCAGTTTAGCGATCTGGAACAACGCCTTGGCTTCCGGCTATTTGTGCGTAAAAGCCAGCCGCTTCGCTTTACACCGCAGGGAGAAATCCTGTTGCAACTGGCAAATCAGGTGCTGCCGCAAATTAGCCAGGCACTGCAAGCCTGCAATGAACCGCAGCAGACGCGCCTGCGCATTGCCATAGAGTGCCATAGCTGTATTCAGTGGCTGACGCCCGCATTAGAAAATTTCCATAAGAACTGGCCGCAGGTGGAGATGGATTTTAAATCGGGCGTAACGTTTGATCCGCAGCCTGCGTTGCAACAGGGCGAGCTGGATCTGGTGATGACGTCCGATATTCTGCCGCGCAGTGGCCTGCATTATTCGCCGATGTTCGACTATGAAGTGCGTCTGGTGTTAGCACCTGACCATCCACTGGCGGCAAAAACGCGAATTACACCGGAAGATCTCGCCAGCGAGACGCTGTTGATTTATCCGGTGCAGCGTAGCCGACTGGATGTCTGGCGGCATTTTCTTCAGCCAGCAGGCGTCAGCCCGTCACTGAAAAGCGTCGATAACACCTTATTGTTGATTCAGATGGTTGCCGCACGGATGGGTATTGCCGCACTACCGCATTGGGTAGTGGAGAGTTTTGAACGCCAGGGTCTGGTGGTCACCAAAACCCTGGGCGAAGGCTTGTGGAGCCGACTGTACGCCGCCGTGCGCGATGGCGAGCAGCGTCAGCCGATTACAGAAGCGTTTATTCGTTCAGCGCGCAATCACGCCTGCGATCATCTGCCGTTTGTGAAGAGCGCGGAGCGACCCACTTACGATGCACCCACAGTGAGGCCAGGATCACCAGCGCGCCTGTAATAAACGTTGGCCAGTGCGGCTGTTGGTGCCAGATAGCCAGGTTTACCAGCAGCCCTGCCGGAACGTGCATATTATTCATAATGCCCAGCGTTCCGGCGTCCACCTGCGTCGCGCCGTAGTTCCACATAAAGTAGCCAATCCCGGAAGCCACCACGCCAAGAAACACCAGAATGCCCCATTGCAACGTGGTTTGCGGCATTTTCTGCGCATTTCCTAGCAAGAACCATGCAATCACTGCCACCAGGAACGCGCCAAGATAGAACCACGCAAAGGCGTTATGCTGCGGCATCGGGCGAGTTTCCATCAGACGTTTGTAACCCACCATGCCGATGGCAAAAGTGATATTGGAGAGTTGCACCAGCAATAAGCCAGTCCAGAAATGGTCGGTGACCTGATCATAGCGAATAATCCCGGCACCAATCACCGCCAGCAAGGCGCTAAAAGCATAGCCCCAGCGCAGACGGCGCTTACTCATGATGTCATAAATCAGCGTGATGTAGAGCGGCGTCAGTACGGTGAACAGCAACAGTTCGGAGACCGTCAGGTAGAGATAGGCGCGGAAACTCAGCATATACATCACACCGAGCTGCATCGCGCCCACCAGCATATACAGGCCGACCGTTTTCAGGCTATTGCCACGGGTACGCAGAAACGGCAGAAAAACGAGTGCCGCCAGGCCAACGCGCACCAGCACCGCAAAATAGCTATCGACGTGCCCCGCAAGGTACTCGCCATAAAAGCTAAAGGAGAAGGCCCACAGAATCGTGGTGATGATAAGTAGCGCCACAATGGAAAACTCTTTGATTAACGAGTATCCATTGTAGCGAAGTATCAGGTTGACAACTGACCAAATAAAGAACGATTACGATAAATAGAGCTTACGCAGATAATGCGGCACTGCGTCCTCGGCGTTAGTACCAATCACTTCCAGTTCCGGATGCAGATCTTTCAGACGCTGGTGCGCACTGCCCATAATGCAGCCTTTCCCCGCCATCGACAGCATTTCGGCGTCGTTCATGCCATCGCCAAAGGCAATACAATCTTGCAGGCTGTAGCCCAGTTTCTTCGCCACCGCTTCCAGCGCATGGCCTTTCGACACGCCGCCCGCCATCACTTCCAGACAGGTTAAGGTAGAGAAACTAACGTTGACGCGATCGCCCCAGCGAGCATTAATCGCCTGCTCCAGCGGCAGCAGTTGTTCATGGGAATCGCAGGTGAAGAACACTTTGCTGACGCCTTCCGGCTCCAGTAATCCCGGCTCATACAGCGCATATTTGAATACCGCTTCTTTAAAAAAGCGCATCTCTTCCGGGCGATGACGATTCATAAACCATTCGTCGTCGCGATAAACGTTAGTAATGATGTCCGGATTGTCGTTGACTACGCCAAACAGATCGCTGGCAATATCGCGATCCAGGTTATGAGCAAAAATCAGATTGCCATCCAGATCGTGAACGCGCGCGCCATTGGAGGTAATCATGTAAGACTTAATCTCCAGATTATCGCGAATTTGCCCCACATCAACGTGGTGACGACCGGTCGCAAATACAAAGTTGATGCCGCGCGCGGTGAGCAGCTTCAGAGTTTCTTTGGCGTAAGGGGATAACGTATGGTCGGGAGAAAGTAACGTGCCATCTAAATCAGACGCAACAACCTGGTACATAAGAAATTTAAACCTCTGTAGAGCGGTTTCCGCTGGGTGAGTTATGCCTGTTGAAAAAATCAACGATAGCGTGGAGCGCGACTGAGCGCATTGCGTCCTTTTCAAAAAGGATCTCATGGTACGCACCTTTAATTACCAACGGCCGTCCTCCTTCGACAGGATGGCCCGCAGCGGTGCGTAGTTCACAAAAACGGTCGTGCATGCGGTTATCCACCACGCGTTCCTCTTCAGCTTGTAAGAGAAGCGTTGGCGTGGCGTCATCACCCGCACCGGCTAACACCTGTTCGCCAGCCAGAATACTTTCGCGTACCCAATGGTAGGTCGGCCCACCGACGCGAATCGTTGGGTCATCAGCATAAAAGCGTAAGTTACGTCGATATCGCTGTCTGCTGTGGGTCAGTACGTTGATAGCAAACGGCAACGCGCGCCAGCGCCCGGTGCCTATTGCATAGCCATCACGGAAACGTGGATGCGCTTCGGCCCAGTTGAGGATCTGCCGTGCCATAAATGACGGCATACGAATCACGATCCCAAACATTGGCGCAGTTAGCGCAATGGCGTCACATACACTTGGATGGCGTTGCAGAAATAATGTGGAGATCGCACCGCCCATTGAATGTGCCAGTATATAGCGTTTACGCCACGGACCGGGCTGAACCTCCTGCTGCCAGAATGCCGCCAGATCATCAACATAATCATTAAAGCGATTAACATGCCCGAGATGCGGATCGGCTAACAGGCGACCGGAACGTCCCTGCCCGCGATGGTCGATGATTAAGACATCAAACCCCAAATGGAACAGGTCATAGGCCAGTTCCGCATATTTTACGTAGCTCTCAATACGCCCCGGGCAGATGACTACCACCCGGTCATGGTGCTGTGCGCGAAAACGGACAAAGCGCACCGGAATGTCATCCACACCAGTAAATTCTGCTTCATCACGCTGACGCCAGAAATCAGTCAGCGGTCCCATGGTAAAAGCAGCAAACGCGTTTTCTCTTGTTTCCCAGTCTTTTTGCTGCTGAAACATCGGGTAATCTGCCTCTTAAACCACGTAAAATCGTTTTTTTAAGCGTGCCTGACACAACGCTGCGACAGTAGCGTATTGTGGCACAAAAATAGACACACCGGGAGTTCATCATGACCTTAGAATGGTGGTTTGCCTACCTGCTGACATCGATCATTTTAAGCCTGTCGCCAGGCTCTGGCGCAATCAACACCATGACCACCTCGCTCAACCACGGTTATCGCGGCGCGGTGGCGTCTATTGCTGGGCTTCAGACCGGACTGGCGATTCATATTGTGCTGGTTGGCGTGGGGTTGGGGACGCTATTTTCCCGCTCAGTGATTGCGTTTGAAGTGTTGAAGTGGGCAGGCGCAGCTTACTTGATTTGGCTGGGAATACAGCAATGGCGCGCCGCTGGTGCAATTGACCTTAAATCGCCAGCCTCTACTCAATCGCGCCGACATTTGTTCCAGCGCGCAGTTTTTGTGAATCTTACCAATCCCAAAAGTATTGTGTTTCTGGCGGCGCTATTTCCGCAATTCATCATGCCGCAGCAGCCACAACTGATGCAGTATATCGTGCTCGGCGTCACCACTATTGTGGTCGATATTATTGTGATGATCGGTTACGCCACCCTTGCTCAACGGATTGCTCTATGGATTAAAGGACCAAAGCAGATGAAGGCGCTGAATAAGATTTTCGGCTCGTTGTTTATGCTGGTGGGAGCGCTGTTAGCATCGGCGAGGCATGCGTGAAAAATAATGTCGGATGCGGCGTAAACGCCTTATCCGACTTACTCTGATGACGCGTCTGGCATCAACGCGAAATAATCAAATGAATGCCAAATCCGGCAAATAACGCCCCGGCAAAACCATCAATCCACTTCGCCAGACGTTGATAACCACGGCGCATTTGCGGCAGGGCAAACAGGCTGGCAACGACGGTAAACCACGCCAGTGTTTCGATAATAATCAACGCGAAAATGCCCCAGCGCTCAGTGGTGCCGACGTTATCGCCGACAAACAGCGAGAATACCGAACCAAAGTAGATAATCGCTTTCGGATTGGCGAGATTGGTCAGTAAGCCTTTCAGGAAACTGCGCCCGCTTTTTGCCAGCTCAACCTGTGGTGCAGGCGCAGAAACCGCCTCTTTTTTCAGTGCACCGCGTAGCATCTGGTAACCCATCCAGCAGAGATACAGGCCACCGCCCACCATAATCAGCGTATGCAGCCAGGCCATTTTTTCGATAATCAAATGTAGGCCAAGCAACGCAATCCCAGCCCAAACCATTACGCCGCAGGTAATGCCCAGCACGCCCATCATCGCTTCTTTACGGGAACGACTGACAGCGGTCTGAGAGACAAAAAAGAAATCGGGACCGGGGCTCATAAGCGCCACAATGTGCACCATGGCGACGGTGAGGAATAACATCAACATACATTAGACTCGCGGGGGAAACGTTTACGGAGTCTTCATCCTGGCACTTTTTTATGCTGCTGACTACTCTTCGTCGTCACCATCGACATGCGCGCGGATAAGCGCCATAAACGGTTTACCAAAGCGTTCCAGCTTGCGCATCCCAACGCCGTTAACGCTGAGCATTTCGCTGGCGGTGATCGGCATCTGTTCAGCCATCTCAATCAAGGTTGCGTCGTTAAACACCACGTACGGCGGGACATTGCTTTCATCGGCAATCGATTTACGCAGTTTGCGTAATTTGGCGAACAGTTTGCGATCATAGTTGCCGCCGAAGGATTTCTGCATCGCTTTCGGTTTGAGCGCCACGATACGCGGCACGGCAAGTTGCAAAGAGGATTCGCCGCGCAGCACCGGACGCGCAGCCTCTGTCAGTTGTAGGGCAGAATGCTGGGCAATATTTTGCGTCACCAGGCCGAGGTGAATCAGCTGGCGGATCACGCTCACCCAATGTTCATGGCTTTTATCACGGCCCATGCCATAGACTTTCAGTTTGTCATGACCATAGTCGCGGATACGCTGATTATTAGCACCGCGAATAACTTCCACCACATAGCCCATCCCAAACCGCTGATTCACACGACCAATGGTGGAAAGGGCAATCTGAGCATCGGTTGAACCATCGTATTGTTTCGGCGGATCGAGGCAGATATCGCAGTTCCCGCACGGCTCCTGCCGCCCTTCGCCAAAGTAGTTCAGCAGCACCAGACGACGGCAAGTTTGCGCTTCGGCAAACGCGCCCATCGCATTGAGTTTATGGCGCTCGATATCCTGCAATTGCCCCTGCGGCTTCTCTTCCAGACAACGGCGTAGCCACGCCATATCGGCCGGATCGTAAAACAGCATCGCTTCCGCGGGCAGGCCATCACGCCCGGCGCGACCGGTTTCCTGATAATAGGATTCGATATTGCGCGGAATATCAAAGTGGACCACGAAGCGGACGTTAGGCTTGTTGATGCCCATGCCAAACGCCACGGTCGCCACCACAATTTGCAGGTCATCGCGCTGAAATTTTTCCTGCACGTCGGCGCGGACATTATTTTCCAGCCCGGCATGATAGGCCGCCGCGCTAATACCCTTGCTTTGCAGGCGCGCAGCGGTGTCTTCTACTTTCGCCCGGCTGTTGCAGTAGATAATGCCGGACTTACCGCGCTGTTCCTGCACGTAGCGCATCAACTGATCGAGCGGTTTGAACTTCTCCATCAGCATGTAGCGAATATTCGGACGATCAAAACTGCTGATTTGAATCAGCGGATCGTTCAGCCCCAGCAGGCGCACGATATCCTGGCGCGTGGTGTCATCGGCTGTGGCAGTCAGCGCCATAAACGGCAGCGTCGGAAAACGCTGACGCAGCTGACCGAGGGCAGCGTATTCCGGGCGGAAATCGTGACCCCATTGGGAGATACAGTGCGCTTCATCAACGGCTAATAACACCGGATTCCAGTGCGCCAGATGCTCAAGAAAGTTATCCAGCATCAGGCGTTCCGGCGCGATATAAAGCAGGCGGATTTGCCCGGTGCGACAGCCTGTCATCACTTCAAGTTGCTGCTCGCGGGTTTGCGTCGAGTTAAGGCACACCGCCGCCACGCCGTTGGCTTGCAGTTGATCCACCTGATCTTTCATCAACGAAATCAGCGGTGAAACAACCACGGTAAGGCCGTTTAGCAATAAGGCAGGGATTTGATAGCAAAGGGATTTTCCGCCACCAGTGGGCATGACAACGAGGCAATCGCGGCCGGAAAGCACAGTGTCGATAATTTCTTCCTGGCCGGGGCGAAACTGTTGGTAGCCAAAGGTTTCTTGTAAAACCTGTTTAGCCCCGGACTCCAGATTCAACACTTCCGCCTGCGCCACATTCACCCCGATTGCCTGAAATAAAAACAGGCGCTATTTTCAGCGCCTGCGCGAGAAACTGCAATGCTTTTAGTCTCTGAGAGGGTAATCCTGGATGCTGGATTCCAGATTTGCCAACCATTCATCAAAACAGGTCGTTTAGCATAACTCCCACACCAACGCGGGTCTGGTTGAAGTTATAGTCGATGAGCGATTCGCCATAGCCGCTGTAAACCTGAGTATAAAGGCGCACATGTTTGGTGATCGGGTAACTTAAGCCTAACTCCGCGCCGCCGTAGCCCGTGTTCCAGTTGTACTGTCCTTTCGCACTCAACACCGCATCACCGAGGTGATAGCCGATTTTAAGCTGGTAGTAACCCATATATTTGGTGATATCCGGGTTATCGTCAGTATTACCCACCACATACCACGGCTTCACCTCTACCAGCCAGTTACCGTTTTCTGCCATCAGGCGTGTATAAAGGCGGTTCCAGCTGCGGGAGGTCGGGTCTGAACGCCCGTTAGAGTCGTGGTTATAACCCATCTCCACATCGCGCAGCGTCCAACCTGCAAAACGGTAATCGGTGGCAAAACCGAGGAACAATTGCGGTTCGTAGTTGGTTTCACGAAACGGTGAAGACTCTTCGCTATTGGACAGTTGCCACCAGGATTTTTGCGTGTAAGACGCACCCAATACCGAGTTCGGGCCTAAAATCCCACGCCACAGCGGAAATGCCAGGCTCAACTGAAACTTTACTTCATCCTTACGCGCATTTTCCGCCCAGTCGTAACTGGCAATCGCTTCTTTATTCAGATCGCTGGTTTGGGTGTAGATGATGTAGTTGGTGTCATAAGGATAAAGGGTGAACGGATTGTCATGCTCCTGCAGCATATTGGCGATAATACTGCCACGCACCGCTGGCGCGTCATGCACCTCTTTCACCGTTGCCTCTTGTGCATATACTGCCATAGGCAACATAAACACCGGCAACAACCAGCCCTGCAGAGTCCGCATCGCTCGTGTTCTCCGTAACGAATTATTGATAAGGTGAATATTTTTCTGCGGGCTATTTTACATACTTAACTCCATAGCCGTTAGTTATCCCTTCCTAAAGTAGAAATCAACAATAAAGAAGCATAAAATCAACATTTCATTAACTAATGAAGTGTAAGGATGATATGTCTGCCGTACTGACCGCTGAACAAGCCCTGAAATTAGTGGGTGAGATGTTTGTTTATCACATGCCGTTTAACCGCGCATTGGGGATGGAACTGGAGCGTTACGAAAAAGAGTTCGCACAGCTGGCCTTTAAAAATCAGCCAATGATGGTGGGTAACTGGGCGCAAAGCATTTTGCACGGCGGGGTCATTGCGTCGGCGCTGGATGTCGCCGCCGGTCTGGTGTGCGTGGGAAGTACCTTAACCCGCCACGAAACCATCAGTGAAGATGAACTACGCCAGCGGCTATCGCGGATGGGGACCATTGATCTTCGCGTCGATTATCTGCGCCCAGGCAGAGGCGAGCGTTTTACTGCTACCAGTAGCCTGTTACGTGCAGGCAATAAAGTCGCCGTCGCCCGCGTTGAATTACACAATGAAGAACAGCTTTATATTGCCAGTGCCACCGCCACCTATATGGTAGGTTGAAGACATAAAAGCAGGTAAACTGCTGTTACCAATTAAAAATGAGTATTCCCGATGGATGCAAAACAAACGCGGCAGGGCGTATTACTCGCTCTTGCCGCTTATTTTATTTGGGGTATTGCGCCAGCGTACTTCAAGCTGATTTACTACGTGCCCGCCGATGAGATCCTGACGCATCGCGTGATCTGGTCGTTTTTCTTTATGGTGGTGCTGATGAGCATTTGCCGCCAGTGGTCCTATTTAAAAACGCTGATTCAGACGCCACAGAAAATTTTTATGCTGGCAGTCTCTGCCGTGCTGATTGGTGGCAACTGGCTACTGTTTATCTGGGCGGTGAACAATCACCATATGCTGGAAGCGAGCCTTGGTTACTTTATTAACCCACTGGTGAACATTGTGCTGGGGATGATTTTCCTCGGCGAGCGATTCCGCCGGATGCAATGGCTGGCGGTGATTCTGGCGATATGTGGCGTGTTGGTTCAGTTGTGGACTTTTGGTTCACTGCCGATTATCGCGCTGGGGCTGGCGTTTAGTTTTGCCTTCTACGGCCTGGTACGCAAGAAGATTGCTGTTGAAGCGCAAACCGGCATGTTAATCGAAACTATGTGGTTGCTGCCCGTGGCGGCGATTTACCTGTTTGCTATTGCCGACAGCTCAACCAGCCATATGGGGCAAAACCCGATGTCGCTGAATTTACTGCTGATCGCCGCCGGTATTGTCACTACCGTACCGCTGTTGTGTTTTACTGCGGCTGCGACACGCCTGCGTCTCTCAACGTTAGGCTTTTTTCAGTACATTGGCCCGACGCTGATGTTCCTGCTGGCTGTGACGTTTTATGGTGAAAAACCGGGTGCCGATAAGATGGTAACCTTCGCCTTTATTTGGGTGGCGCTGGCAATTTTTGTGATGGATGCGATTTATACGCAGCGTAGAACGTCCAAATAAAAAATAAATATATTCTGAAAAAATATGCCGACTCTTGCATGAGAGTGGGCATATTGCCATGCTGACAGGAGACTCACATAAGGAAAGGCAGAATTTCCAGACGTCGTTGTATATTTTCATTTGCTTTAATAAATTTCATTTTTGGTAAATTCAGCATTATGTTATTAGCGATGAGCAAGACCAATCATTAACCAAGTTCTCTTCAGAATGTAATGAAAAATGTGAAGTGCATTTCTTTTTTAAAATTTTTTACCCTATTATTTCTTATCAAATTAACATTGCCCTTAATTATAAGAAAGGAGAATATAAATGAACAACATATTAGGCTCATCAATTAATATGCCCTGTACACTTTTCGAAACTATTACTTTATTCGATGATTTTTCTGCTGATGATATGCAGTATGGGGATATGGAAGAACAAGATTTTCTCTCACTCGGCTTAAGCGACATCTCTGCAAAAGTTGATCCTTACCGCCTCATTAAATACCATTTTCCTGGGCCGAATTCTACTTATGGTGCTTTTAGTGTTCCAACTTCTGGAACAAAAATATCACAAAGTGAATGTATTGATATTTTATTTGCAGAAATGAAAGATCTGGCAAAAATGTTTTCCTTTTTTGGACAATACAAAACACTCATCCAGGATCTGATTGATCATTTTAGATATGGAAATGGCAACAGTTTCCATAGCCAGGAATTGAACTTATCTTTTCATGAACGAATAAACAAATATGATTATAATAGCCCAATACGTGTAATCAAAGAATGTATCGAAAATGATATTTCTTCAACACCTACGATAGGATACCGGCCTCTTCTCCTACAAAAGATTAAGACCGAATTACTTTCATCAAGACTAAATAAATTCAATGATTTTAAAGATAATTTTAATGGCATGGGAATCAGCATTCATGATATCTCAGCTCAAAAAATATCTCTTTTAAATTTTCAAAAATATCCTATGGGCTGGAGCGCTACCATTCATTTCATAGCACAAGACCACTTTGGTTTGGATGTGACTGATATAAAAAACAAGATTTACAACAAGTATAGATTTTTTCGCATATGGTTCTTTTTACAACGGCATAAAGACTTTGCTTTCAAACCTTTTTTCACCAATTTTAACACTATCGAAAGAATCGAAAATTATCTATGAAAAGAAAACTCCAGAAAATTATATTATATTTATTTCTTCTATGCTGCATCTATAATTTATGGACATTGCGTCCTGTACAGATTTTGTATACATACTCTGATGCTGGCAATTCAGTCTTTCTGGTCGTTGATCATCTGCCATGGACTGACAGCGATAAAATAAATTGGTATCTGAAGCATCAGAATGAAATTAAAAATCAACACCCCCTACCAGAAGGTAGTTGGCATACCTGGTATGTTATTGATATCGGTAATGGCTTCACTGACTATAAAAAATATATCGAAGGGCCGTATGAAGATCTCTACTGTTTCCCGACGATTAAGAGCAATGATAATTGCATCGTAAAAAACTATTTAATGGTTATTAATGAATATCCTTACCGTAATACTCATTTTTTTATTGCTGATAACAATGAGTATCAACTAACCCAGGAAAATAAGATAGAGCGAGTGTTCAACCCGCATGACTTTGAAAAAGACAATTTTCAGCAATAAGCCGGATAAAGAACAATCTTTACCCGGCATTTATATTACAACCAGTTCTTCCGCTTAAAGTACAGATACGGTGCCAGGCCCGCGAGGATCATAAAGATAATCGCGCCAGGGTAGCCGAAGCTCCACTTCAGTTCCGGCATAAACTCAAAGTTCATCCCGTAGCTGGAAGCGACCAGCGTCGGTGGCAGGAACACCACGGATACCACCGAGAAGATTTTGATGATGCGGTTCTGCTCGATATTGATAAAGCCCATCGCCGCCTGCATCAGGAAGTTCACCTTCTGGAACAGGGATTCGTTATGCGGCAGCAGGGATTCGATATCTCGCAGGATTTCACGCGCCTGCTCCAGTTGCCCACCCGGTAAGCGTGCTTTACGTACCAGGAAGTTGAGCGCGCGCTGGGTATCCATCAGACACAGGCGAACTTTCCAGCCGATATCTTCCAGTTCCGCCAGCGTGGAGAGCGCCTCGTCGTACTCATCGCCCTGATGCCCTTCCATAATTACCCGGCTCAACTGCTCCAGGTCACTGTAGATATTTTCAATTTCATCCGCCAACTGTTCGATTTTGGTTTCGAACAGATCCAGCAACAGCTCGTAGGCGTTACCGTCCACCATCGACTGGCTACGGGCACGCATACGATACAGACGAAAAGCGGGCAGTTCACGCTCACGCAGAGTAAACAGACGACCATCACGAATGGTAAATGCCACAGTGGAGTTACCGGCGTGATCTTCCGCATCTTCAAAGAAGAAGAAGGAGTGAATATGCAGGCCGTCATCGTCTTCAAAGAAACGTGCCGATGCTTCGATGTCTTCCAGTTCCGGGCGGGTTGCCAGGCTCTGGCCAAGTTCAGATTGTACGCGCAGTCGCTCGTCGTCGTCCGGTTCGACAAGATCAATCCATACTGCATTTACAAGGGGTTGTGACTCTTCGACTTCCAGCCGGGTCAGTCGGTTATTTTCCAGTTGAAATGCGCTCAGCATGACCGGGACTCCCAATGCTTAAAATATCGGACAGTTCGGTGGGCACACAGAAACAAATTGGGTTTCAGACCATTAAACAGCCTGACTCAGCGCGACGGGAAAAATTGAGGTCGCTGACAACCGCTAAGGCTATCAGCAAAAAGGGATAGCCTTAGGAGTTGATCCTGGATGACAGGATAGTGAGCCAGTATCTACTGGGTGTGTCCAAGGCGAATGTCCTCTTAGAGTGATCGTGCGCGCATGTTACGCCAGCAAAATTTTGCCGTCAACACGCAACAGAACACCACAGAACAATAGTTGAACTTCGCGCTTTTTGGTACTCGTCAAGGTCGCTAACAGGATAAAAAAATCCCACATCCAGGACCTATAATGGCGCATCGGCTACTCATTGGTAAAGGAATGATCACCTTGAATCTCAAACGGATTTTTCTCACCTTCACCTTACTTCCCTTGTTTGCTGTTGCCGCTGATGATTGCGCACTCTCAGATCCGACGCTGACCGTACAGGCGTATACCGTTAATCCTCAAACAGAGCGGGTGAAAATGTACTGGCAAAAAGCCAATGGCGAAGCGTGGGGAACGTTACATGCTCTGCTGGCGGATATGAATAGTCAGGGTCAGGTGCAGATGGCGATGAACGGCGGCATCTATGATGAAAGCTATGCGCCGCTCGGTTTGTACATCGAAAACGGTCAGCAGAAGGTGGCGTTAAATCTCGCTTCAGGTGAAGGGAATTTCTTTATTCGTCCTGGCGGCGTGTTTTATGTCGCGGGAGATAAAGTCGGCATCGTTCGTCTGGATGCCTTTAAAACCAGTAAAGAGATTCAGTTTGCAGTGCAGTCAGGGCCAATGTTATTAGAAAACGGCGTAATTAATCCACGCATTCACCCGAATGTTGCCTCGCGTAAAATTCGTAACGGTGTAGGGATTAATAAACAAGGGAACGCCGTGTTTTTGTTGAGCCAGCAGGCGACAAATTTTTATGATTTTGCCTGCTATGCCAAAGCGAAACTGAACGTTGAGCAGCTGCTTTATCTTGATGGCACAATTTCACATATGTATATGAAAGGCTGGGCAATCCCGTGGCAACACTATCCTTTTGTTACCATGATTTCCGTCGAGTGGAAAGGTTAAGCATTGTACACTCGAGGAGGCCAGACAAACTGGGACTGGCTACACAGCTGGAAAATCATCAGATAAATGAAGGGAAACAAAAATGAAAAAAACGCTCGCAACGTTATTTTTATTAACGTGTCTGGGATCATCATCCGCCTATGCGGATAACGCTTTGATTTTACAAACTGATTTTAGCCTGAAAGATGGTGCCGTCTCGGCGATGAAAGGGGTCGCATTCGGCGTTGACCATAATCTTAAAATCTTTGATTTAACACACGAAATTCCACCGTATAACATCTGGGAAGGCGCTTATCGCCTGTATCAGACTGCCAGTTACTGGCCGCAAGGTTCGGTGTTTGTTAGCGTGGTCGATCCGGGCGTAGGCACTGACCGTAAATCGGTAGTGCTGAAAACCAAAAACGGTCAATACTTCGTTTCACCAGATAACGGTACGCTCACTTTGGTGGCACAAACTCTGGGTATTGATAGCGTCCGAGAAATCGACGAAAAAGCTAACCGCCTGAAAGGTTCTGAAAAGTCATATACCTTCCACGGTCGTGACGTGTATGCCTACACCGGTGCGCGTCTGGCTTCCGGGGCGATTACGTTCGAACAGGTGGGGCCAGAGCTTCCTGCAAAAGTTGTCGAACTTTCTTATCAGAAAGCAAAAGCAACAAAAGGTGAAGTGAAGGGCAATATCCCGATTCTCGATATTCAGTACGGCAACGTCTGGAGCAATATCAGCGACGAGTTGCTGAATCAGGCAGGAATCAAACTCAACGACACGTTGTGTGTGACCATTTCCGAAGGTTCCCAGCAAAAATACGCAGGGAAAATGCCATATGTCGCAAGCTTCGGCGATGTGCCGGAAGGCCAGCCGATGGTGTATCTGAACAGCTTATTGAATGTTTCCGTGGCGCTGAATATGGATAATTTTGCGCAGAAACATCAGGTTGCGTCTGGTGCTGACTGGAATATTGATGTGAAGAAGTGCGCTAAGTAAGGTGCTGATGCCGAATGCGGTGTGGCGCACCGCATCCTGCAACGGAGTTGTAAATTACACCGTCTCCAGTCGGGCATAAGCCGCCACCAGCCATTTAATACCCTGGCCCTGGAATGCCACCTGCAAACGGCTATGCTCGCCGCTGCCTTCCATATTGACGATGGTGCCTTCACCAAACTTAGCGTGGCGTACGCGCTGGCCGAGCTTGTAGCCGCTGTCGTTCTCGACCATCGGCGTACCCATCCGTTGATGGCTGACCGGGCGGCTTACCGTAGCGCGCAGGCGCACCTCTTCCACACACTCTTCCGGCAACTCACCGATAAAGCGCGACGGGCGATGGTAAACCTCTTTGCCATACAGACGGCGAGTTTCCGCGTAGGTCAGCGTCAGTTTCTGCATCGCGCGGGTTACGCCAACGTAGGCCAGACGGCGTTCTTCTTCCAGACGTCCGCCTTCATCCAGCGACATCTGGCTTGGGAACATGCCCTCTTCCATACCAACGATAAACACCTGCGGGAACTCCAGGCCTTTCGCCGAGTGTAGCGTCATCAACTGCACCGCGTCCTGCCAGGTATCCGCCTGCCCCTCGCCCGCTTCCAGCGCCGCATGGGAGAGGAATGCCTGCAGCGGCATTAAATCTTCGTCTTCTTCGTTGTAGCTGAACTGGCGCGTTGCCGTCACCAGTTCCTCCAGGTTTTCGATACGCGTCTGACCTTTTTCGCCCTTCTCCTGCTCGTACATGGTGCGCAAGCCGGAGTCTTTAATTACCCGGTCAGTCTGTACATGCAGCGGCATATCGGCAGTTTCCTGCGCTAAGGCGTCGATCAGCTCCATAAACCGCTGTAAGGCACTGGCAGCACGTCCGGCGAGGGCTTTTTCCTGCAACAGTTCACGACATGCCTGCCAGAGTGTTAACTGGCGATCACGCGATGTCTGACGTACCACGTCCAGCGTCCGGTCACCAATACCCCGCGTTGGTGTATTCACCACGCGCTCAAAGGCCGCGTCGTCATTACGGTTGGCAATCAGGCGCAGATACGAGAGCGCATCTTTGATTTCCTGGCGTTCGAAGAATCGCATCCCGCCGTAAATACGGTACGGCATACTTGCCTGTAACAGTGCTTCTTCCAGCACACGCGACTGGGCGTTGCTGCGGTAGAGAATGGCGCACTCGGCAAGCGCCCCGCCGTTGTCCTGCCAGGTTTTGATACGGTTAACCACAAAACGCGCTTCATCGAGTTCGTTAAAAGCGCAATAGAGGGAAATAGGCTCACCATCCGCGCCATCGGTCCACAGTTTTTTACCCAAACGCCCGTTGTTGTTTTCAATCAGGGCGTTCGCGGCGCTCAGAATATTGCTGGTAGAGCGGTAGTTCTGCTCCAGACGGATAGTTTCAGCACCGGGGAAATCATTGAGGAAACGCTGAATATTCTCCACCTGCGCTCCGCGCCAGCCGTAGATTGACTGATCGTCATCGCCAACGATCATCACTTTGCCGGTATCGCCCGCCAGCAGGCGGATCCACGCATACTGAATGTTGTTGGTATCCTGGAATTCGTCCACCAGGATATTGGTAAACCGTTCGCGATAGTGCTGAAGGATATGCGGCTTGTTAAGCCACAACTCGTGAGCACGTAGCAGCAGCTCGGCGAAGTCCACCAGCCCCGCGCGGTCACACGCTTCCTGATACGCCTGATACACCTTCTGCCAGGTCTGCTCCACCGGATTACCGTAGCTTTGAATATGATGTGGACGCAGGCCTTCATCTTTCTGGCTGTTGATGTACCACATTGCCTGGCGCGGCGGCCACTGCTTCTCGTCGAGGTTCATCGCCTTGATTAGGCGTTTGAGCAGGCGTAGCTGGTCCTCGCTGTCGAGGATCTGAAAATCCTGCGGCAGATTGGCGTCCATATGGTGCGCACGCAGCAGACGGTGCGCCAGCCCGTGGAAGGTGCCGACCCACATGCCGCCCTGGCTGGTGCCCATCAGCTGCCCGATACGATGACGCATCTCCGCCGCCGCTTTGTTGGTAAACGTTACCGCCATAATCGAGTATGGCGAGCAGTTTTCCACGCTCATCAGCCAGGCGATACGATGCACCAGTACGCGCGTCTTACCACTGCCCGCGCCCGCCAGCACCAGAAGGTTGCTGCGTGGCGCGGCCACCGCTTCGCGCTGTTTGTCATTAAGGCTGTCGAGCAGGTAAGAAACGTCCATTGGCACCGCCGCGTAAAAATAGGTTGGGCGGAGAAGCGCAACGCCCTCCGCCAAAAAGCTGGGTATATATACAGATTTGCTGATTATATCAGCGAGGTCAGAGATGCCAACCGGGAAATTTCCAGATGCGGGAGTAAACGGCTGTCCCAGGTTTGCATCAGATCGCCATTTTCCGGTCTGATCCAACAGGCCTGCATTCCGCTGCGAATTGCCCCACCCACGTCAGTGGTGAGATCGTCCCCGACATGTAAGATCTCGCCGATCGGCACGTTGAGTTTTTCCGCCGCCAGGAAGTACATATCGCTGAACGGTTTTGAGCGCCCGTGCGGGCCAGCGCGCAACACAAACTCAAAATAATCCCCTAAACCAAACAGCTCCGGCTGGGCGTTACCGTTGGTGATCGCCACCAGCGGCCATTTCTTCGCCAGCTGTTTTAAGGTGTCGTGGGTTTGCTGCGGGACATCGATTCGGCTGCGCCATTTGGCAAAGTTGATCATTGCTGCGTGTGCGCCTGCACTGGCTTCTTCGGCACTCAGCCCGGCGTCGAGCATGGCTTGTTCAATCGAACGAAAACGCCAGCGCGTCACGTCGTGATAAATCTCGGGTTCCGCTTCCCGTACCGCCTGGCGCAGGCGTTGCAGATCTTCATTCTGGAAGCTGCGCAGCGCCGGATGATAATTTTGCACAAAGGTAAGCGCCTCTCGCTCGGTGCGCAAAATCACCGGACGGTTATCGTAAAGGGTATCATCCAGGTCAAAGGTGAGCGCCGAGATGCGCCCCAAAGGCCGGTAAAAACGCATTATTTCCCCCGTTTGGCGCGTGGATGCGCCGCATCGTACACCGAGGCAAGGTGTTGAAAATCAAGATGAGTATAGATTTGCGTGGTGGAGAGGTTGGCATGACCCAGCAGCTCCTGCACACCACGAAGATCGCCGCTCGACTCCAGCATATGCGTAGCGAACGAGTGACGTAATTTATGCGGGTGAACGTGATTATTCAGCCCCTGTTTTATTCCCCATTCGGCAAAGCGTTTTTGCACATTACGCGCGGAGATACGCTTGCCCAGTTTCGACAGGAAAAGCGCGTCGTCTTCGCTGCCAAACAGGTCGCGCAAATCAAGCCAGTGCTCAATCCACGCCACGGCGTTACGACCAATCGGCAGGCGGCGCTCTTTGCTGCCTTTCCCCATCACCCACACTTCGCCGGACTCCAGGTCGAGGTGTTTGATATCGAGCCCCACCAGTTCGGAAAGACGCAGCCCCGCGCCGTACATCACTTCCAGCATTGCCCGATCGCGCACGGCGAGGGGATCGTTGATATCAATATCCAGCAGCCGATTCATATCATCGACGTCGATGTTTTTCGGCAGATGACGCGGCGCTTTCGGTGCCGACACACCTTTCGCCGGGTTGGCTTTGAGTTCGTTCTGGCTGACCAGCCAGTCAAAAAAGCTACGTAGCGCAGAAAGCCGTAACGCCAGACTTGCAGCTCCCAGCCCTTTACGGCGGCTGCGTACAGCGAAATTGCGCACCATCGTCACATCACATTGCTGCCAGCTTTGCAGGCCGTTTTCACTGGCAAAATTGATGATCGCCTCAAGCTGACGCTGATAGTTAAGTAGGGTTATCGGGCTAAGCTGACGCTCCACGCTCAGATAACGTAGGTAGCGTTCTACATCGGTGTGTAAATCGGTCATACGCGTTCAATCCAACGCTCCAGAAGCTCCGGCAACATCAGCGCAATTTCATGAAGTAACTGCGTTCCCTGCCCTTGTTGATAGTGACTGGCATCGCGACTGGTAAACAGCACGACACCCAAATCAGCATCGCTTCCCAGCATCGACATCGCCACCGATCCCACCGCTTTCGCTTCCGGTAGCACCACCAGAAGCTCCGGTCCGTTAAGTGGCCCCAGATAGTGCTGTTCCTGCCCCAGACGCTGAATACGCAGCGGTTCGAAAGACTGACGGCTTAATGCCAGATGAGTGTGGTTCGACGGCGCACCTAAACGCCAGCGATCCGGGAACAGGCGTAGGCTCGCACCCGCCAGGCCGAGATCGCGCGCCCAGCGGTGAAAGCGCATCAGCATATCATCGAGACTGCTGGCGGCGGTGAGACTGCGCTGCAGGTAGAGTAGACGATAAAACAGGCCTTCGTTGGCAATAGCCTGTTCCATCAACAACGCCATGTTCTCTTCCAGAACATGAATGTGATTACGTGCGCGGGCCATGTGCCATTCGACCAACGAAACGGTGCCGCGTACCGGATGCGGCACACGTATCGCTTCAACTGCGCGCGCATTGCGGATAAAAAACTCAGGATTTTTAATCAGATAATCGACAACCGCCCGGTCATCAAGCTCCGTGAGTGTTTCCTGCAGTTCTTCCCCTGGTTGCTTCATAGATGAATAAATCCGTCGTAGACATGTACCGCCGGGCCAGTCATATATAACGGGTGACCCGGACCTTTCCAGGCGATATCAAGACGACCGCCGGGGAGTTCCACGCGTACTTCTTCGGCCAGCAAACCTTGCTGAATCCCTACCGCCACCGCCGCACATGCGCCGCTGCCGCAGGCCTGGGTTTCTCCTGCCCCACGCTCATAAACGCGTAAACGAATATGCTCGCGCTTAACCACTTGCATAAAACCGATATTGGCGCGCTCCGGGAAACGTTCGTGGCTTTCCAGAACAGGACCAAGCGTTTCTACCGCCGCGGTATCGACATCATCGACCTGAATCACGCAATGCGGATTTCCCATCGACACCACGCCGCATAAGATTGTCTGCTCGGCGGCGCGCATAATATAGGTCTTTTCCGCTTTGTTAGCGCGAAACGGCACGGCAGAAGGTTCGAAGTTGGGTTCGCCCATATTTACGCGGACCAGATCATCATCGGTGACGGTAAGAACCATCCGCCCGTTGGCGGTGCTGACGCGGATATCGCGCTTATTGGTCAGCCCTTTCAGACGCACAAAACGGGCAAAGCAGCGTGCTCCGTTGCCGCACTGCGCCACTTCACTGCCATCAGCATTGAAAATGCGATAGTGAAAATCCAGTTCAGGATCATACGGCGGCTCAACCACCAGCAGTTGGTCAAACCCTACCCCCAGGTGCCGATCAGCCAGGCGACGAATCAGCTCCGGTGAAAAAAAGACATTCTGCGTTACCGCGTCGACGACCATAAAATCGTTGCCAAGGCCATGCATTTTCGAGAACTGCATCATTTACTCCAATCACGCGGGTACAGAAACTGACTTTTAGTAATTCACCTGGGATGGACCATCGCCAGTGGCGCGGTCGTTTTTATCCGGCACCGTGGATTGCGTTTGCGTCTCTACCGGTTTGGTCGGTGGCGGTGCGTTTTTATCTGCAGGCGGGAAATAGAGCGGACCTTTCAGACCGCAGCCCGTCAGGCTGAAGAGAGTAAGTAATACAGTGAGTGCCTTAAACACGTTTTTCATTATGGATTGCCTGTAAAGTTCATCGCTTTCTGCTTTCTATCATCGCAGGAGAAGACGTAAAAGCAAGCGTTTAGCGACTCTTTATGAAGTCTGAAAAGTGAGGAAATGCTGCGAGTATAACGCTTACACGTGGCGATTTATGTTTTGCTGGCAGTTTCGTGATCGGCACCTCGCGCCAGGATGGCTTTATGCACTATCGCAACGTGGTTTGTTTGTTGTCTTGTTCGTTGTTCTTATCGTCGGCATGGGGATGTCGGCTTTCCGCGCCTGAACATAATATTTACCAGAAACAGGGAAAAGGCGTGGTGTACCTGCGTCCTTATGAAAAGACCAATCTTTCGCTATATAGAGATATTATTATTCCGTTGACGGATGAATCATGCCGTAACGCAGCCGCAGACGGGCAAACTTTGAAGCCCTGACCCCATACCGCTATACTGCCGCCATCACTTAAAAACAGGATACAACAATGAACGACAGTGAATTTCATCGCCTGGCTGATCAACTGTGGCTGACCATTGAAGAGCGTCTGGACGACTGGGATGGCGATAGCGATATCGACTGCGAAATCAACGGCGGCGTGCTGACCATTACCTTTGAAAACGGGAGCAAAATCATTATCAACCGCCAGGAACCGCTGCACCAGGTATGGCTGGCAACCAAACAGGGCGGCTACCATTTTGATATGAAAGGCGATGAGTGGATTTGCGATCGTAGCGGCGAAACCTTCTGGGATTTGCTGGAACAGGCGGCAACGCAGCAAGCGGGTGAAACAGTCAGTTTCCGCTAAGATTGCATGCCGGATAAGCCTCGCTTTCCGGCACGCTCATCACGAAAAATACTGCTGTAATAGCGGCGTGTCGTGATCCTGATTGGCAGGCGGCATGTTGCCAATCGATTTGGTGCGGAACGGAATCACCTGTTCACGACCATCAACCTTCACAATCTGATAGAACTGCGGCAGGTTGAAGTTGATGAAGCTTGAGCCGTAGGTAAAACGGTCGTGCGATGACGAGTAGAAGCGACTGACGTCACGCACCAGCTCCTCTTTGCTGCCTTCGCAGTGGTGATACACCTCAACCCGGTTGCTTTCGTCGAGAATGTAGATATTAAAGCCATTCTCGTCTTGCGTTTCTTCGAAGAAGAACTGGATGATCCCTTCGCTGGCAAAGCCGTCCACCACCGCCGGTAATTTGACGTGATTGGTTTCAACCTGCACTGACAGGCCGTGCAGTTTGTTATGCGAAATAGCGCCATAAAACTCGATGGCATTTTCTAGTTTCTGTACCGATACATTCAGGCGTTCGAAGAATAAGCCCCAGGTTTGACCAGAAACGCGCAGCGCCTTGAAACGTCCGGTTTCCTGGCGGGTGCTGGAAAGACGCAGTTCAATGCACTCAGAAACCAGTTGCTGCACGCGAGTACGGATTAATCCGCGCAGATGCTGGCTATAACAGAAGACTTCCACGCTATCTGGCGGTGCGGCGTCCTGATGCATTTTACCGAGAATGGTTTTCAGGGCTTCGATCATCGACTGCTCGCCGTTGAAGTGCAACGTACGCACTTCGTTCCACGAGTTGCGGTACAGCAGGTCCACGCTACCTACCAGGCAATTTTGATTCTCGCCAAAGCTGAAGACGTCCAGCTTACGGAAATCAAAATGCACCACCTGATTGCGGAACGCAGCTGTCGGGTCATATTCCAGGTTAACGATAATCGCCAGATGGCGAATCTCACATGGGCTGTAGAGCGCTTTTGGCGTCGGTGCAGGCAGGCGCAGCGGGAAATGGTGCGACACGTCGGCGACCATCTCCTGCAACTTAGGCAAATCGACAATGCCGTTGCCTTTAATATACAAGCGGGTGCGCGAGGTCAGCAGGCCGTTAAACCATGCCCACGCCACCAGTTTATTCAGGTAACGGTTATATTCCAGCGGCTGATGGCTGATGATCGACTCAATATTTGGCGCGCGGTTATACAGATACCAACCTGAACGGTTAGCCCGGCCCGGCGGCACATAAATAAAGGTCAGATTCGGTTCCGAGAGATCGGGCGAAATCTGCGGGTTTACCAGCGTCACTTTACCTGGCAATGCTTCAAACGCGGCGTACAGCTTACGTGTCAGCACGCCGATATCCTGCGGGCTGGCGGAGACGCTAAGGTTATTGCGGCGCGCAAAGCGGATCAGATTACGGTAGCTCTGCATCATCGCGTCGAGCAGCTCGTTGTGCGCCTCACGCACCTGATCAATCTTCCAGTTGGCGCGGTTATCGAGCATTGCCAGACGCGCATCGTCCCATTCCCACTCTTTCACTAACTGGGTTAGCACTTCACGACGCCAGCCTACGCAAGCGCGTTCGCGGCTGAGTTTTTCGCACACTTTTAAATAGAAGCAGCGGCGTACTAAATCCAGACGGGTGAAATCTTCAATCGCCGTCAGGTATTCCGTAACACGCTCCAGCATCATGCAGTATGGATCGAGGCCAAACGACACAATCTCGCCGTCGTGCAAACGCTGTTTGATATCTTTCGCCAGCAGGCGTGGGTTGGGATATTCCCAGGAATAGGCTTCCAATAGCAGTGTTTTCAGCACCGCTTTGTATGGGGAATCGATACTCTTGTAGAGCTGCCAAAGGCTGGCACCAAAGTACTCTTCAGCAGAAAGCGAGCTTAAGCCACCAAGATCCAGCCATTCATTAGGAGTAAGCACGCCCTGCGCGTAAAGCGTCATCACATAGTCGTCGTAATGCTCTTCTTCGTCGCACGGCACCATATTCCACAGAATACGCTTACCGGCGAGACGCACGGCGGTACGATAAAATTCGTCAAGCAGCAGTATATGCTGGGTGGAGCCACAATCTTCGCCCCCCAGGCTGCCGCTTTCATTATGACGGAAGCGATTTTCATCAATCAGGAAGAAGCTGACTTCCACACCCAGCGAGGCGGCCCAGCTTTCCAGCAGACTACATTTACGTTGTAGTAACTGGCGCTCTTCGCTATCGAGCCAGGATTGATGACAGACCCAGATATCCAGGTCAGAGGAACAACTTTGCCCTACGGACGAGGTGCTGCCCATGGTGTATACACCAGTAATTGGAAGCTCACCTTTCGGCGGATCCTGTACTGACATTCCACGATACAGTTCAAGCTCGTTCAGGTAGTGGCGTTGAGTTTCATCAGGCGTGTAAAGGCAAATGCCTTTGGGAACGTTACCATCAAGGTAACCCGGCATTAGCGGATGGTGATAGTGCAACAATGTCGGCAGTAGACTGTAGACCTGTTGGAATGCAGGCCCCATAGCAGCAAGCGCGCGATCCACACGCAATTGATTTATGGCATCCAGTCTCTGTTTCAGAGTCTCAATATAGAGGTACAAGACGTATCGCCTGATTTGCTACCCGTCATGACTGTGATTCCGCCAACATCAACGGTAACACGCGGCATTCGGGATATTTCGTATGTCAAAGGTAACCGTTACCACTTTTCGCGCCTGGTTTTTTTAGTTTCACGACGAAAAAATGGTCTAAAACGTGATCAATTTAACACCTTGCTGATTGACCGTAAAGAAAGATGCGCTACATACAAGTGTAGCACCGTTTATTCTCTGTAAATTCCTTATTACGACGGCGTGAAACGCCTGTCAGGATCCACTGCCAGACCTCATTTTACGGTTTGCGCAGGCGTCTACGTTTCACCACAACACTGACATCGCTCTGGCAAGGATGTTAGGATGGACCACGGATGATAATGACGGTAACAAGCATGTTAGACAATGTTTTAAGAATTGCCACACGCCAAAGCCCACTTGCACTCTGGCAGGCACACTATGTCAAAGACAAGTTGATGGCGAGCCATCCGGGCCTGGTCGTTGAACTGGTACCGATGGTGACGCGCGGCGATGTGATTCTTGATACGCCGCTGGCGAAAGTAGGCGGAAAAGGCTTATTTGTTAAAGAGCTGGAAGTCGCGCTCCTGGAGAATCGCGCCGATATCGCCGTACATTCAATGAAAGATGTGCCGGTTGAATTCCCGCAAGGTCTGGGGCTGGTCACCATTTGCGAGCGTGAAGATCCTCGCGATGCCTTTGTGTCCAATAACTATGAAAGTCTGGATGCGTTACCGGCAGGCAGTATCGTCGGGACGTCCAGTTTACGTCGCCAGTGCCAACTGGCTGAACGCCGCCCGGATCTGATTATCCGCTCCCTGCGCGGCAACGTCGGCACTCGCCTGAGTAAACTGGATAACGGCGAATACGATGCCATCATTCTTGCCGTAGCCGGACTAAAACGTTTAGGTCTGGAGTCCCGCATTCGCGCCGCATTGCCACCCGAGATTTCTCTTCCGGCGGTAGGACAAGGTGCGGTGGGTATTGAATGCCGCCTTGATGATTCTCGCACTCGCGAGCTGCTTGCCGCGCTGAATCACCACGAAACTGCACTGCGCGTTACCGCAGAACGCGCCATGAATACCCGTCTCGAAGGCGGATGTCAGGTGCCAATTGGTAGCTACGCCGAGCTTATTGATGGCGAAATCTGGCTGCGTGCGCTGGTCGGCGCGCCGGACGGTTCGCAGATTATTCGCGGTGAACGCCGCGGTGCGCCGCAAGATGCCGAACAAATGGGGATTTCGCTGGCAGAAGAGCTACTGAATAACGGCGCGCGCGAGATCCTCGCTGAAGTCTATAACGGAGACGCCCCGGCATGAGTATCCTGGTCACCCGCCCGTCTCCCGCTGGAGAAGAGTTAGTGAGCCGTCTGCGCACACTGGGGCAGGTGGCCTGGCATTTTCCGCTGATTGAGTTTTCTCCGGGTCGACAATTACCGCAACTTGCTGATCAACTGGCAGCGCTGGGGGAGAGCGATCTGTTGTTTGCCCTCTCGCAACACGCGGTTGCTTTTGCCCAATCACAGCTACATCAGCAAGATCGTAAATGGCCCCGATTACCTGATTATTTCGCCATTGGACGCACCACCGCACTGGCATTACATACCGTAAGCGGACAGAAGATTCTCTACCCGCAGGATCGGGAAATCAGCGAAGTCTTGCTACAATTACCTGAATTACAAAATATTGCGGGCAAACGTGCGCTGATATTACGTGGCAATGGCGGTCGTGAGCTAATTGGGGATTCCCTGACGGCGCGCGGTGCTGAGGTCACTTTTTGTGAATGTTATCAACGATGCGCAATCCATTACGATGGTGCAGAAGAAGCGATGCGCTGGCAATCCCGCGAGGTGACGACGGTCGTTGTTACCAGCGGTGAAATGTTGCAGCAACTCTGGTCGCTGATCCCACAATGGTATCGTGAGCACTGGTTACTACGCTGTCGACTATTGGTCGTCAGTGAGCGTTTGGCGAAACTCGCCCGGGAACTGGGCTGGCAAGACATTAAGGTCGCCGATAACGCTGACAACGATGCGCTTTTACGGGCATTACAATAACTCTCATAACAGGAAGCCATAATGACGGAACAAGAAAAAACCTCCGCCGTGGTTGAAGAGACCAGGGAGGCCGTGGACACCACGTCACAACCTGTCGCAACAGAAAAAAAGAGTAAGAACAATACCGCATTGATTCTCAGCGCGGTGGCTATCGCTATTGCTCTGGCGGCGGGCGTCGGTTTGTATGGCTGGGGTAAACAACAGGCCGTCAATCAGACTGCCACCAGCGATGCCCTGGCTAACCAACTTACTGCACTGCAAAAAGCCCAGGAGAGCCAAAAAGCCGAGCTGGAAGGCATTATCAAGCAACAAGCTGTACAGCTTGAGCAGGCGAATCGTCAGCAAGAAACGCTGGCAAAACAGCTGGATGAAGTCCAACAAAAGGTCGCCACCATTTCCGGCAGCGATGCTAAAACCTGGCTGCTGGCTCAGGCTGATTTCCTGGTGAAACTCGCCGGACGGAAGCTGTGGAGCGATCAGGACGTCACGACCGCTGCAGCGTTGCTGAAAAGTGCAGACGCCAGCCTGGCGGATATGAATGACCCGAGTCTGATTACCGTTCGCCGGGCAATTACCGATGATATCGCCAGCCTTTCTGCGGTATCGCAGGTGGATTATGACGGCATTATCCTTAAGCTTAATCAGCTTTCAAATCAGGTAGATAACCTGCGTCTTGCTGATAATGATAGCGATGGTTCGCCGATGGATTCCGACGGTGAAGAGCTTTCCAGTTCCATCAGCGAATGGCGTATCAATCTGCAAAAAAGCTGGCAGAACTTTATGGACAACTTCATTACGATTCGCCGTCGTGATGACACCGCCGTACCGCTGTTAGCGCCAAATCAGGATATCTATCTGCGCGAAAATATTCGCTCTCGCCTGCTGGTCGCAGCACAAGCTGTACCGCGTCACCAGGAAGAGACTTATCGCCAGGCGCTGGAGAACGTCTCCACCTGGGTACGTGCTTACTACGATACTGATGATGCCACCACCAAAGCGTTCCTCGACGAGGTGGACCAGTTAAGCCAGCAAAATATCTCGATGGATCTTCCGGAAACCCTGCAAAGCCAGGCGATGCTGGAAAAATTGATGCAGACCCGCGTGCGTAACCTGCTGGCACAACCGGCAGCAGGGACAACGGAAGCTAAACCTGCACCTGCACCTGCACCTGCACCTGCACCTGCACCGCAAGCTGATACTCCGGCAGCCGCGCCGCAAGGAGAATAACCATGCTAAAAGTGTTATTGCTCTTTGTTTTGCTGATTGCGGGGATCGTGGTTGGCCCGATGATTGCCGGTCATCAGGGGTACGTATTGATTCAGACCGACAACTACAATATCGAAACCAGCGTCACTGGCCTCGCGATTATTTTGATTCTGGCGATGGTAGTGCTGTTTGCCATTGAGTGGCTACTGCGGCGGATCTTCCGCACAGGCGCGCACACCCGTGGGTGGTTTGTCGGACGTAAGCGTCGCCGTGCCCGTAAGCAGACCGAACAGGCGCTGCTGAAACTAGCGGAAGGCGATTATCAGCAAGTTGAAAAGCTGATGGCGAAAAATGCCGATCACGCTGAACAACCGGTGGTGAACTATCTGCTGGCTGCCGAAGCCGCGCAACAACGCGGTGATGAAGCACGCGCCAACCAACATCTGGAACGCGCAGCGGAGCTGGCCGGCAACGACACAATTCCGGTAGAAATCACCCGTGTACGTCTGCAACTGGCCCGTAATGAAAACCATGCTGCACGCCACGGCGTGGATAAGCTGCTGGAAGTTACGCCACGCCATCCGGAAGTATTACGTCTGGCGGAACAGGCGTATATCCGCACTGGTGCATGGAGTTCGCTGCTGGATATCATCCCATCAATGGCGAAAGCCCACGTTGGCGATGAAGAACATCGTGCAATGCTGGAACAACAGGCATGGATTGGCCTGATGGATCAGGCGCGTGCCGATAACGGTAGCGAAGGTTTGCGTAACTGGTGGAAAAACCAAAGCCGGAAAACGCGTCATCAGGTGGCGTTACAGGTGGCAATGGCGGAACACCTTATTGAGTGTGATGACCATGACACCGCCCAGCAAATTATCATCGACGGCCTGAAACGCCAGTATGACGATCGCCTGCTGCTGCCGATCCCGCGTCTGAAAACCAATAACCCGGAACAGCTGGAAAAAGTGCTGCGCCAACAGATCAAAAACGTGGGCGATCGCCCGTTGTTGTGGAGCACACTGGGTCAGTCGCTGATGAAGCACGGCGAATGGCAGGAAGCATCGCTCGCCTTCCGCGCGGCGCTGAAACAACGTCCGGACGCCTACGATTACGCATGGCTTGCCGACGCGCTGGACAGACTGCACAAACCGGAAGAAGCCGCAGCGATGCGTCGCGATGGCTTGATGCTGACCTTACAGAATAACCCGTCACAGTAGTTCTTTCTCACCCGGAGGCAAGCACCTCCGGGACCTTTCTGATACATAAAAAAACGCCTGCTCTTATTACGGAGCAGGCGTTAAAACAGGTCTGTATGACAACAAGTGGGTGCTTCACTCAACGTTGTGTCCATGGTGTCTGATGAGGCATAAGCGACATCTGTCAGTGGACGATAAGCACCGTAAACGGCTCTGCGTCATTCCGGAGTTTATGAGGCACTAAGGCGAACATAAGAGATGGAATGAGCATCTACTCGTTTATTATGCCACAGAGAACCGGGAAATAACATCCCTTAACACTTGTTATGAGATAATTCTGTAATCCTCTTTGCTTCCTGAGTGAATATTTCTCCTGCGCACGATTCTACACATATATATAATGAATAATAAAATTCATTCAATTAATAACATATATATTAATTGCCGTTAAAACTAAAAACAGCATCAATAATCAACGCGATATAACATCACCGCCTTACATATCACCTGCGCCAGAGGTAGGATTGAAAACGCTCTCCTGATTTTCCAATTCATTTTCTGGATAAATAAATAATTTATTTTTATCACTATTATTTATGCAATCATCCTGTCAGGGAGAGGGATCTCAATTATCAATGCTTAATTACGTCAACATTTTGACGACATGAAACCGGAGCATTTTGCATGGAATTTTCGTTTTCACCCAAACTTCTTGTTGTAGCTGTCGCCGCCGCTCTTCCACTCATGGCCAACGCAGCAGATACCCCGTCAACCGCCACCGCACGCAAAGGCTTTGCCGGATACGATCACCCAAACCAGTATCTGGTTAAACCGGCGACCACTATTGCCGACAACATGATGCCGGTGATGCAGCATCCTGCACAAGACAAAGAAACCCAGCAGAAGCTGGCAGAACTTGAGAAAAAAACCGGTAAGAAACCGAACGTGGTTGTTTTCTTGCTGGATGATGTGGGCTGGATGGATGTTGGCTTTAACGGCGGCGGCGTGGCGGTGGGTAACCCTACACCAGATATCGACGCCGTTGCCAGCCAGGGGCTGATTTTAACTTCGGCGTATTCTCAACCGAGTTCTTCCCCAACCCGCGCCACGATTCTTACCGGACAATACTCCATCCACCACGGCATTCTGATGCCGCCAATGTACGGGCAACCGGGCGGTCTGCAAGGGTTAACCACTCTGCCGCAGTTGCTGCACGATCAGGGCTACGTCACTCAGGCCATCGGGAAATGGCATATGGGGGAAAACAAAGAGTCGCAGCCGCAGAACGTTGGCTTTGATGATTTCCGCGGCTTTAACTCGGTATCCGATATGTATACCGAATGGCGTGATGTTCACGTCAACCCGGAAGTCGCCCTGAGCCCGGATCGTTCTGAATACATCCAAAAACTGCCGTTCAGCAAAGATGACGTTCATGCCGTGCGCGGCGGTGAACAGGAAGCCATTGCCGACATTACGCCGAAATATATGGAAGACCTGGATCAACGCTGGATGGAATATGGCGTTAAGTTCCTCGACAAGATGGCGAAGAGCGATAAGCCTTTCTTCCTCTACTACGGCACTCGCGGCTGTCACTTCGATAACTACCCAAATGCGAAATATGCGGGTAGCTCTCCGGCGCGCACCTCTTACGGCGACTGCATGGTGGAGATGAACGATATCTTCGCCAATCTGTATAAAGCACTGGAGAAAAACGGTCAGCTTGATAACACGCTGATTGTGTTCACCTCTGATAACGGTCCGGAAGCCGAAGTTCCGCCGCACGGTCGCACGCCGTTCCGCGGTGCGAAAGGTTCTACATGGGAAGGCGGCGTTCGTGTGCCAACCTTCGTTTACTGGAAAGGCATGATCCAACCGCGTAAATCTGACGGCATTGTCGATCTGGCGGATCTCTTCCCTACGGCGCTGGATCTGGCGGGGCATCCTGGGGCGAAGGTAGCGAATTTAGTACCGAAAACCACCTTTATCGATGGTGTGGACCAGACATCTTTCTTCCTGGGAACAAATGGTCAGTCTAACCGTAAGGCCGAGCACTACTTCCTCAACGGTAAACTTTCTGCTGTGCGTATGGATGAGTTCAAGTATCACGTCCTGATCCAGCAACCGTACGCGTATACCCAGAGCGGGTATCAGGGTGGATTCACCGGCACAGTAATGCAAACGGCGGGATCGTCGGTGTTTAACCTGTACACCGATCCGCAGGAAAGCGACTCCATCGGCGTGCGCCATATTCCGATGGGTGTACCGCTACAGACCGAAATGCACGCGTATATGGAGATCCTGAAAAAATATCCACCACGCGCGCAGATTAAATCTGACTAAGCCGGCGCTATCGCTGAGATCTGCCTTTGCCGGATGCGATGCTGACGCATCTTATCCAGCCTACAGAACGCTGCAATTTATTGAATTTGCAAGGATTGTAGGCCGGATAAGGCGTTCACGCCGCATCCGGCAATCAACCGCAGGCGGCCGCCGATTTCTACTTATTCACCACCATCAAATGCGCCTGCATAATGTCGCTGGCCGGACGACCGTGCGCCAGCAAATCAGCCATTGCTTTAAGATATGGCGGTAGATGGCGGAAATAACGCTGATACCCGGCACACAAATAATTCAGCCCCGGTTTGCCGCTGGCATCGAGCATAAAGCGGTGTTTCGGGCAGCCTCCCCAACATGCTTTTAACACGTTACAACTGCGACACTGCGCTGGTAACTGCTTAAATTTATCTTCACCAAACACCTGCTGTTGCGGGGAATCTACCATTTCTGCAATTGTCTGCTGAAGCATATTCCCCAGTCGATATTGCGAATAAACATAGTGATCGCAGGCGTAAACGTCGCCGTTGTGTTCAACAATCACCGAGCGCCCACAGGTTGGCTGATGATGGCAAACCGCTCCTGGCGCACCGACAAAATTGGCAAACGCCCATTCGATATTCATCACGAAAATCTTGCCGACGTCGCGTTTGATCCAGTGGTCGAATATCGCCACCAAAAATTCACCGAACTCATCGGGGCGTACCGACCATTCCGTCAGTTCGCCCTGAATATCGCCGGGAGCATGTAGCTTAAGTCCAGCATGAACAGCCGTTTCATCAGCCAGGCGTTCGACCACAGGAATAAACTGGATAAACTCAACGCCTGCATCACACAGAAAATCATAGACTTGCAAAGGTTGTAACGCACTGGTGCGATTTACGCAGACCAGCACGTTATAGTTGACATGATGTTTTTGCAGGAGCGTCAGGGCACGCATCACCAGCTTATGCGTTGGTCTGCCGCCTTTGGTCACGCGATATTGATTGTGGATCTCAGCCGGACCATCCAGCGATAACCCAACAAGAAAATGATTTTCTGCCAGAAATGCACACCATTCGTCATCAAGCAGAACGCCGTTAGTCTGGAAGCTGTTACTTATCTTCCTGCCAGCACCATATTTCGCCTGTAGCGCCACGGCACGGCGGTAAAAATCCAGCCCGAGTAACGTTGGTTCGCCACCCTGCCAGGTAAAAGCCACTTCGTTTTGGGTTTCGCTGGCAGCGATATAGTGACGGACATACGCTTCCAGCGTGTCATCGTCCATATGCGTGACTGGCTTTTCGCGGTAAAGGGATTGTTTTTCGAGATAAAAACAGTAGTCACAGTTCAGATTACAATCGGAACCGCTCGGTTTCGCCATCACATGAAAAGCACGCGTTGGAACCTGTTGCAGCATGGTCGCTCCTTGCCTGAAGTCATCCTTCAATAAGTTAAGGGCGAAATCATACCGTGGCGCAATGCGTTATTACGGGCGTTTATTGCGAAGGGAAAGTGACGAAATGCACAGAAAACAAAAAACCCCGCCGAAGCGGGGTTCAAAATTGGTCGGCGAGAGAGGATTCGAACCTCCGACCCACTGGTCCCAAACCAGTTGCGCTACCAAGCTGCGCTACTCGCCGAAATACTGCTTTTTGAATTTTTAGTTCAATTCTTTAAAGTCGTGGTGCGAGGGGGGGGACTTGAACCCCCACGTCCGTAAGGACACTAACACCTGAAGCTAGCGCGTCTACCAATTCCGCCACCTTCGCATTGTCACAACTTCTAATAATGGGGTGGCTAATGGGATTCGAACCCACGACAACTGGAATCACAATCCAGGGCTCTACCAACTGAGCTATAGCCACCACTACAAATCTTGTTACGCGGTATTACTACCACCGCAGCTCAAGCGCCGGGACTAAATGGCGCGCCCGACAGGATTCGAACCTGAGACCTCTGCCTCCGGAGGGCAGCGCTCTATCCAGCTGAGCTACGGGCGCTTAGCGCCGTTGCGGGGGTGGATAATACGGACTTCCCACCCCTCTGTCTAGTCCCTTTTTAAATAAATTGCGCGTTTGGTTACGGTTTGTGCGTTTTGCTGCTTATTCCTCCAGTTTATGCGCTTTACCGTGGCGATTAAGCCCAAAAATTTTATAAATCGCCGTCACCGCCAGCATAAAGATGATGCCGACAAACAGCGACATACGCGTATCTTCATTAAAGTACATGCCGATCAAAACGCAAATCAGGAATGCCATTGTTACGTAGTTGGCCCACGGGAACAGGATTGAGCGGAACGGATGGCTGGCAATCGCCGCTTTATGCGCACGACGAAAACGCAGCTGGCTTATCAATATCACAAACCATGGCACCATCCCCGGAAGCACGCTGGCACTGTAGACGTAGACAAACACACGCTGCGGATTGGGAATGATGTAGTTCAGGCATGAGCCAATTAACAGGATAGCAATAGATACTGCCACACCCGCAACCGGTACGCCGTGACGGGAAACTTTCGCCATTGCCGCCGGTAACTGACGGTTTTTCGCCAGTGCGTAGAGCATACGTCCGCAACTGTACATGCCGCTGTTACAGCCAGAGAGCGCAGCCGTCAGCACCACAAAGTTGATAATACCCGCCGCTGCGGTAATGCCGATTTTGGCGAAAGTCAGTACGAACGGGCTGCCGTTGCTGCCTATTTCATTCCACGGGAAGATGGTGACGATAACGAAAATCGCGCCTACGTAGAAAATCAGGATTCGCCACAGCACCTTGCCTACGGCACTGCGCAGCGTCACCTGCGGATTCTTCGCTTCACCGGCAGTAATGCCAATCAGCTCCACGCCCTGGTAGGACGCCACCACAATACACAGCGCGGTCAGGAACCCTTTCCAGCCCCCCGCAAAGAAACCGCCATGCTCTGTGAGATTGCTAAAACCAATCGACTGCCCGCCATTGCCAAAGCCAAAGAAAATCACGCCCAGGCCAATGACAATCATCACGATAATCGTGGTGACTTTGATCATCGCAAACCAGAACTCGATTTCGCCGTACAACCGCACCGCCGCCAGATTCGCCAATGCTACCAGCGCCACCGCGATCAATGCCGGTATCCATTGCGCCATCTCCGGGAACCAGAACTGGACATAAACGCCAATGGCGGTGATTTCTGAGATCCCCACCGCCATCCACATAAACCAGTAAGACCAGGCGGTGAGATAGCCAAAAAACGGGCTCATATAACGATGCGCATAAACGGCGAACGAACCGGTAACAGGTTCGAGGAACAACATTTCGCCCATTGAACGCATGATGAAAAAGACGAATAGCCCGGCGATGATATAGGCCAACAATACGGATGGCCCGGCCCATTTCAGGGTACTGGCGGCCCCCATAAACAGGCCGACGCCAATGGTGCCCCCCAGGGCGATGAGTTCGATATGTCGAGCCTCCAGCCCACGCTGTAGCTCTGGTTTGTTATCTGCCATAAATCCTCGTGTTGTGTTTGCATGCTTTCCGGTGTTACCGGTTATCGTTATGGGTACATCGAGTGTTGCGAATGTTTTCGTAATTCAGGAGAAATGGCAAATAAAGCATTAAAAATTTGAATGCTTTGTGTAATAAAAAAGCAGGAAGGCGACGAAGTGACCACTCCGTCGCTTTACAAAGAGAGGAAAATCAGAGGTTGCCGGTGTAGTGCCAGCGTAAATAACGCAGCAAACGAAGCTGACGCTTAATGCGGCTCGGCTGCGAAAGCAGGCGGTAGAGCCACTCCAGCCCCAGCGTTTGCCAGATTTTCGGTGCGCGTTTTACGTGACCGGTGAAAACATCGTAAGTCCCGCCAACGCCCATATACAGCGCATCCGGATGCACCAGACGGCAGTCGCGCATGAAGATCTCCTGCTTTGGCGATCCCATCGCAACGGTGACGATTTGCGCTCCGCTGGCATGAATGCGTTCAAACAGCGCCTGACGCTGCTCGGGTTTAAAATAACCATCCTGACTGCCAACGATATTCACATTCCACTGGTTGCGCAGTTTAGCTTCAGTTTGCGCCAGCACTTCAGGTTTACCGCCCACAAGAAATACCGGCGTCCCTTCTTTGCCTGCGCGCGCCATCAGCTCTTCCCAGAGATCGGCCCCGGCAACGCGGGAAACCTGCGCCTGCGGGTACTTTTTACGTACTGAACGTACAACGCTGATGCCATCCGCATATTTAAATTCGGCAGCGTTAATTAACTCCCTGACCTCAGCATTATCTTCAATGGTCAGCATTTTTTCAGCATTAATGGCAACCAGCGTTCCCTGCTTAAGCTGCCCGTCAGCGAACAGATAATCGAGGGCGTGCTGCATATCACGCCAACCGATCAACTGTAAGCCACGCAGCGTATAGGTCGGTGCCGTGGTGTTGTTATTCATTGTTATCCTTCAACCTGCGTCCGGAGCGATGATTTTGTTCGTTTATGAATGAGTCCGGCGCTTTCAAAAAGCCAGTACAACAGTTTTGCGATCATCAGACATGCGCCGAAGACCACGATAAAAAAGACCACGCGTGAGACAAACGAATCCAGCCCTTCACGCGCCAGCACGATCATATTGAAGATCGCCCCGAAGCAGAAACTGTGCAATATCGCAGCCTTATAGCGATTAGTCTCGCGGTTGCCCAGCTCATACAGCCAGTCGAACCATTTGATGATCAGTCCAACAACAATCGCCCCGAGCGGGATGAACAACGCGCCGCCCATCACCACCAGTGAGCCTATAAGCGTAGGCGAGATCGCCAGTCCGGAGTGGTTATTCAGCACTTCCCAGGTAAAGTAGTTGGCGGAGTTCAGTACCATACTCGGGCGACCCGGCCACAGCCAGGAAGGGATAAAGACATAGAAATCGCGGACAATGGGAGCCAGGCCCTGGAAGTCGATGTTGTCGTAGTTCTGCAGCAGCAATGCCAGATTCTCCCACGGCGAAAAGGTATCGCGGGTGAGATAGAGAAACGTATAGAACGCTTCATCACCGCTCACATTCATTCCATAGCGTTTTAGCGCCAGCCAGAACATGCCCACAATCCCCAGCACGCCCGCCGCCGCCAGCATCCACAACGAAATCCAGCCGCGAATAATGCCAATAAACAGGAAGATAGCGAATGCGATGATGATATTGGCGCGAGTGCCGCCGACAATCATATAAGTCAGCAAGCCAAAAGCGACCGTGCTGACGAGGAAAAACAGCCACGCTTTGCTGTCCTGGCGCAGAAAGTAGACCACCAGCATCGCCGGGATGAAAAAGTAAAAGAAGCGTTTTAATGCCACGCCGGAGACTTCGCTGGAAAAGATCTGACTGTAAGAATTAAGCCGGAACAGCAAAAAGCCGTTGTGCATGAAGAAGATGCCGACGCTCACCAGCGCGATGCCCATCAGGATCACCCACGTGAGATTGGTCTCCACGCGGTTCATGGTAAACAGCGGACGGCGCGGTGCATCAGCAACGCGTTTGCGTAGACGGGTTTTGTAGGTGACATAGTAAACCGCGTAGAAGCAGCCTGCAGAAAGCAACGCCTGCAACAAGATTTCTGGCGGCGCGACACCAACATCAAAGCGAAATACCAGCACGCTGGTCAGCGGAAAGCCGAAGAAAAAGGTGAGCAAAAACAGCAATGAAAAGAAGACATTGAAGTTAAAGCGCACACGGCGAAACTCAAACCAGGTCAGCGTGGCAATAAACAGCGTGCAGAGCAGCCAGACAACAAAAAGGCCACTGAATTGCAGCAGACTCATGCGACCTCCCCGGTGGCAATCGCCAACGCCCGCTGCCAGCCTTGTAGATAGTTAGGGCTAAAGAAGGCAATGGTGTTTTTATCCACCGACGCCAGCTGGCGCTGCGCTTCACGCACAATATCCTCGTTGAGATCGTCGGTAGTAAACAGCACCGGCAAATGTTGTTCCGTCATATCCTGCCAGAACGGATTTTCCCGGTTAAGCACACAAGGAATGCCCGCCTGAATCAGTAAGCACAGCGTACCAATGCCCTGCTGGCGGGCAAAAATAAAGTAACCAAGATCGCACTGACGAAGTAGCGTCAGATAGGCGTCAAATTCCAGTTTTTCGCTCAGAACTTGCAGATTTTCTTCGCTGAATAACTCCAGCCCCGCCTGACGAACTTCCTCGATGTACGCTTCGTTATTAGGCGGATATCCCATCGGCACCACCACTTTTACCGTATCGCCAAATTGCTGATGAACGGCGCGCAAGGCAGCAATATGCTCATTGCTGCGGTCGCCGGAGTTGCCCACCAGAATGGTCATTTTTCCTTCACGTTGCCGATCGTTCGCCATCGTATTGAGAGAAGGATCCATCCGCGTCGGGAAGTACAGCAGTTCGCCCCGCACCTTTGGGTGCGTTTTGGCAAAAAAGCTCAAATCACCGCGGGTGGCAAATACACAGCCGACTCGCTTTTGCGCCAGGCGACGTAGTGGGTAAAAAAGCTTATATCTCAAGCCACTGGAAAGCTCGTACAGGTCTGCCCCCCAGATATGCCAGTAAAACTGGCTGGGCTTAATACCACCACTCAGCAGAGCCAGCCACAGTGTGGGATTGAACTGACCGTGGAAAAAAAAACGCTGCTGACGGTTAGCTTTTGCTTTCGCGATGACCGCTTCCGCCAGCGATTTTTTCCCAGGGAAAAATTGCACAGAAAGCGTCGGACAGCTATCACTTAAACCGTCGTCCTTGCCAACAACCATAAACTCGCGCGCGTGCTCGCTCGTCGCGGCCAGCGCGTCATTGAAAAACCGCAAAACGGTTCGGTTATGGTGAGGGATATCCGATCCCAGTACGTGAATCAGTACAGTCATGCCCGCCTACGCCAGAGTAAAAACACGCCACAACAAAGAGAAAAATAGACGATATAGGTTGCCATATAGGCCTGCGCCGCGCCCAGTGCACCATGCGCAGGGATTAGCCAGTGGGAAAATACCATCAATAAAGTGAACTGGCTGACTTCCGCCAGAATATAAAACCGCAGTGACGCTTTGGCGATCACCAGATAACCAAAGACATAAGCGCCCACTTTTAACACATCACCTACCAACTGCCAGGCAAAGAGATCGCGCATAGCGGTAAATTTATTCGACAACAGCAGCCAGATAGCAAAATCACGCAGCAACCAGACGGAAAAACTCGCCGCCGCCACTGCCGGTAAGACGAATTTCAGCGATTTAACCACTTCCCGGGTGATATCGCGCTTTTCCGTTAGCCGCGACAACGTGGGCAGCAAATATACGCTGAACGATGCCGTAATAAATTGCAGGTAGGCATCGGAAATACTGCTCACCCCTTGCCAGATCCCCACTTCATCCCAGCTATACTGCGCCGCCAGCAGTTTACGCATCATGATGTAAGCAACAGGCAAGGTTACCGACGTAATCAACGCCATGAGCGTAAATTTGCTCAACTGCCCTGCCAGGCCGTTATCCCAGCTGGGTTTCAGATAGCTTAACGGGATTGCACCACGCTTAATTAGCATGATGACGGCAGGAATCACCACCAGCGCGGGAATCAACGCCAGCCCCAGCAACGCCCCTTCATAACCGCCCAAACGGTAACTGACGTAGTACGCAAGAACGCCAATCAGGCTGCCGACAATCAGGGATAACGCATTACCTGCGGCATCGCGAAAGCCTTTCATCAACGCCAGTAACAGGTTGCCCCAGGCGATCCCCATTTGCACCAACGCCACTAAACGCACCAGCCCCTGATAGTCGGTATTACCGAACAATCCCTGGCTGATTGGCGCAGCTGCCAGCACAAAAACCAGCGCCATTAGCATAGAGAAGCCAAGTACCATCGCTGATGAAGTGCCGACCACGCGGCGCAATTGTTGGGGATTATCATGGTACTGGGCAACGTATTTGGTTACGCCGTTAAAGATGCCTGCCCCGGCAAGCACGCCGAGCACGGTAATCAACTGGCGGAAATTTGCCGCCAGCCCAAGCCCCGCCGGACCAAATGACACTGCCAGCAACTTACCGACCAGTAACCCGGCACCAATCTTGACCAGTGTACTGGCCGCCGTCCACAAGGACGCTTTTGCCAACGACATATCAGGAGAAGTAGTTCAACAAGGTCGCAATTACCGTACGCTGATTGACGGGCGACAGGTTGTAGAACAACGGCAGGCGCAGCAGGCGCTCGCTCTCTTTGGTGGTGTAGCGATCTTCACCGTGGAACTCACCAAAGCGCTCCCCCGCAGGGCAACCGTGCAGCGGAATGTAATGGAACACCGCCATGATTTCCGCTTCTTTCAGAAAGTTAATCAACGCGCTCCGGTCATCAATATCCCGCAGTTTAATGTAGAACATATGCGCGTTCTGCACGCAGCCATCGGGAATCGACGGCAGCTCGATACGCCCGGCTTTCGCCAGAGGCGCTAACGCATCGTAGTAGTTTTGCCACAGCGCCAGACGCTGCTGATTGATACGTTCAGCGGCTTCCAGTTGCGCCCAAAGGTACGCTGCTTGCAGATCGGACATCAAATAGCTGGAGCCAATATCGCGCCAGGTATATTTATCGACCTGACCACGGAAGAACTGGCTGCGGTTTGTGCCTTTTTCACGGATGATCTCGGCTCGTTCGATCAACGCTTTATCGTTAATCAGCGTCGCGCCGCCTTCACCGCCCGCCGTGTAGTTTTTGGTTTCATGGAAGCTAAAGCAGCCAATATGACCAATGGTTCCCAGTGCACGCCCTTTGTAAGTGGACATCACGCCCTGAGCGGCATCTTCCACCACAAATAGATTATGCTTCTTCGCCAACGCCATAATAGTGTCCATTTCGCAGGCCACACCCGCGTAATGAACCGGCACGATAACGCGCGTTTTGTCGGTGATCGCCGCTTCAATCAGCGTTTCGTCGATGTTCATGGTGTCCGGGCGAACATCCACAAAAACGATTTTTGCGCCACGCAGCACAAAGGCATTGGCGGTGGAGACAAAGGTGTAGCTCGGCATGATCACTTCATCGCCAGGCTGGATATCGAGCAGCAGCGCCGCCATCTCCAGCGAAGCGGTGCAGGATGGCGTCAGTAACACTTTGGCGCTGCCAAAACGTTGCTCCAGCCACTGCTGGCAGCGACGGGTAAAACCACCATCGCCGCACAGTTTGCCGCTACCCATTGCCGACTGCATATAGTCGAGTTCGGTTCCCACCACCGGCGGTGCGTTAAATGGAATCATGTGATCACCTGTATAACCAGTACGTGGTGCTTTCTACATTCGCACCACTTTGTATGTATCGTTTAAGCGCGGCGGTGTTGCCCATCTGGGTCGCCACCCGCAAAGTTGTTTTACCGCGAGCATACGCCCAGTTTAGCGCCGTTTGCATTAGCTCAGCACCTGCACCGCGTCCAGCCAGCAGGCCAATTCGCGCATCTGTCGCATTGAGTTCCCGTAAAGAGACATAACCGCGAATATCGCCGGACGCCGCACGTAAAATCAGACATTGATGATCAAAGGTGCCGCGCACGGCATTTTCAATCCACTGTGCATAAAAGCGACCGCTGGCGTCAGGCGCATACCACGGCGCACGAAAACGGCTTTGCGCAAATGCGGCGCTGGCTAACTGACGTAATGCGGGAATATCGGTCTCTTGTGCCACTACTGCACCGCTATCACTGACATTGTTCACGGGTAGTGCCAAATCAACTTCACCTTCTACCAGGGAGAATCCCAGCTGTTGCAGGGCATCCAGTTCACCCGTATTTGATGCCGCAATTTTGGCCTGCACCCGTGACCACGGCGCTAACGCGTCTGGCGTCAGGAGCGGTGCTTCAGACGTAATGCGCACGATGGCGCTGTTAACACCAAAGAAGGCGTTTTCCCAGGTTAGTGGCTCAATACTGGCGCGGACGGGCACGAAGTAACTCCAGCAGATATTGGCCGTAGCCAGTTTTCGCTAATGAACTGGCAGCACGCTTCACACCCTCGTCATCGAGCCAGCCGTTACGCCAGGCAATCTCTTCCAGGCAGGCAATCTTAAAGCCCTGGCGTTTTTCCACCGTCTGTACAAAGGTGCTGGCTTCAATCAGGCTGTCGTGAGTGCCAGTGTCCAGCCAGGCAAATCCGCGCCCAAGCAGTTCAACGGTCAGGTTGCCCGCCTCGAGGTACATCTGGTTGATGGAGGTAATCTCCAGCTCACCCCGCTCCGACGGCTTCACCTGCTTTGCGTACTCCACGACTTTACTGTCGTAGAAATAAAGCCCGGTCACCGCCCAGTTTGATTTCGGCTGTTTTGGTTTTTCTTCCAGCGAGATAGCGCGGAAATTGTCGTCAAACTCCACGACGCCAAAGCGTTCCGGGTCCATCACCTGATAGCCAAATACCGTCGCCCCTTCCGTGCGCGCCGCAACATGACGCAGCTTCGGACTGAAGCCCTGTCCGAAGAAAATGTTATCGCCCAGCACCAGACAAGAAGGTTCACCGTTGAGGAAAGTTTCACCGATGATAAAGGCCTGCGCCAGACCGTCCGGGCTGGGCTGTTCGGCATATTCCAGCTGGATACCGAACTCACTACCATCGCCCAGCAGGCGCTGGAAATAACCTTTATCTTCCGGCGTAGTGATGATGAGAATTTCGCGGATACCGGCCAACATCAGCACCGACAGCGGATAGTAAATCATTGGCTTATCGTAAATCGGCAACAGTTGCTTCGATACGCCGCGCGTAATCGGATGCAATCGGGTGCCGGAACCGCCCGCCAGGATAATACCTTTCATGTTTGCCTCCGCTGAAAATTAGCCTTTCAGACCTAAACGCTCGCCCTGATAGCTGCCGTCCTGCACCTGCTTCCACCAGCTTTCATTAGCCAGATACCACTGCACCGTTTTACGCATTCCACTTTCAAAGGTTTCCTGCGGCAGCCAGCCAAGTTCACGGGCAATTTTCGAAGCATCAATGGCATAACGCAGATCATGCCCCGGACGGTCAGCGACAAAGGTGATCAGGTCACGATAGTGCGCCACGCCGTGCGGCTTGTTCGGAGCCAGTTCTTCCAGCAGCTCGCAAATGGTTTCCACAACATCGAGATTCTTACGCTCGTTGTGACCACCAATATTATAGGTTTCACCGACTTTCCCGGTGGTCGCCACGCAATACAGCGCGCGGGCGTGATCTTCAACATACAGCCAGTCACGGATTTGCTGCCCGTTGCCATATACCGGCAGCGGTTTACCCGCCAGCGCGTTGAGGATCATCAGCGGGATCAGTTTTTCCGGAAAGTGGTAAGGGCCGTAGTTATTCGAGCAGTTGGTGATAAGCGTCGGCAGACCATAGGTCCGCAGCCAGGCGCGTACCAGATGGTCACTGCTGGCTTTTGAAGCGGAATAAGGGCTGCTCGGCGCATACGGCGTGGTTTCGGTGAAGAAATCATCCGTCGAGTGCAGGTCACCATATACTTCGTCGGTGGAGATATGATGAAAACGGAACGCTGATTTTTTATCTTCCGTCAGCGCATTCCAGTAAGTCCGCGCCGCTTCAAGCAATGTATAAGTCCCGACAATGTTGGTTTCAATAAACGCTGCCGGGCCGTCAATAGAACGGTCAACATGGCTTTCGGCTGCCAGATGCATGACACAGTCTGGCTGATGCTCAGTGAATACGCGCGCCAGTTCTGCCCGATCGCAGATATCAACTTTCTCAAAGGCAAAGCGCTCGCTTTGCGCGACCGGTGCCAGCGACATCAGATTTCCGGCGTAGGTCAGCTTATCGACCACTACCACCGCGTCGCTCGTTTCGTTGATGATATAACGCACCAGCGCCGAGCCAATAAACCCGGCACCACCTGTTATCAGAATCTTTCTCATCAGCGCCAAACTCCTTTGGCATCGACGACATACTGCTGATGGACATTGTCGCCATTGATAACTTTGAACTGACTATGATCGACCAGCATCACCAGCACGTCTGCCGTTGCCAGCGCCTCGTCAAGCTGCGCCAGAGTACAAAGCCCGGTCAGTTTTTTCGGCAACTGGTGGATGTTAGGCTCAACAACCAGCGTTTCGCCGCTATGCCACTGGGCGAGCAGTTCAGCGATTTCCATCGCCGGGCTTTCGCGCAGGTCATCAATATTCGGTTTAAACGCCAGACCAAAGCAGGCGATTTTCAGTTCACTGGCGCGTTTATCGGTAGCAGCAAGGCAGTCGGCAACCGCCGCTTTCACCTGATCGATAACCCAGAACGGTTTGTGATCGTTCACTTCGCGCGCGGTACGGATAAGCCGCGCCTGCTGCGGGTTCTGTGCCACGATAAACCACGGATCAACAGCAATGCAGTGACCGCCCACGCCAGGACCAGGCTGAAGAATATTAACGCGAGGGTGACGATTCGCCAGGCGAATCAGTTCCCAGACGTTAATTCCCTGATCGGCACAAATCAGCGACAGTTCGTTAGCAAAAGCGATATTCACATCGCGGAAGCTGTTTTCGGTGAGCTTACACATTTCCGCCGTCCGCGAGTTAGTGACGACACACTCACCTTCGAGGAAAATTTTGTACAGTTCGCTGGCGCGGGCCGAACAAACCGGCGTCATACCACCAATCACGCGATCGTTTTTAATCAGCTCGACCATAACCTGGCCCGGTAACACGCGTTCCGGACAGTAAGCAATGTTGACGTCCGCCAACTCGCCCACCTGCTGTGGGAAAGTGAGATCTGGACGCATCTCTGCTAACCATTCTGCCATCTTCTCGGTTGACCCCACCGGCGAGGTGGATTCAAGGATCACCAGCGCGCCTTTTTTCAGCACTGGCGCAATGGAGCGAGCAGCCGATTCAACGTAGGTCATATCTGGCTCATGATCGCCTTTAAACGGCGTGGGTACAGCAATCAGCCAGGCATCCGCTTCAACTGGCGTCGTGCTCGCTCGTAAAAAACCGCCTTCTACGGCAGTTTTTACTACGCTCGCCAAATCAGGTTCGACGATATGGATTTCGCCACGATTGATGGTATCAACCGCGTGTTGGTTGATATCGACACCAATCACCTGTTTTTGCCTTGAGGCAAACGCAGCTGCTGTAGGCAGCCCGATGTAACCCAGTCCGATAACAGAAATGGTCGCAAAACTCATAGTGATATCCGATTATTTTTTAACGCTTCCAGAATGCGAGAGCATGCCTGACCATCACCATACGGGTTATGGGCGCGGCTCATAGCTTGATATTCGTTTTCGTCTTTTAAAAGACGCGTCACTTCCTCGACAATTCGCTGCTTATCCGTGCCGACCAGACGCACCGTCCCCGCTGTCACCGCTTCCGGACGCTCAGTGGTATCGCGCATCACCAGCACCGGTTTCCCCAGCGAAGGCGCTTCTTCCTGAATGCCGCCTGAGTCGGTCAAAATCAGCCAGGCGTGGTTCATCAGCCAGACAAACGGTAAATACTCCTGGGGATCGATCAGAATGACATTTTTCACATGCCCCAGAATGCGATTGACCGGCTCTCTGACGTTCGGGTTGAGATGCACCGGATAGACAATCTGGATGTCCTGGTGCGTGGTGGCGATGTCTGCCAGCGCCTGGCAGATTTCTTCAAAGCCACGACCGAAGCTCTCACGCCTGTGACCGGTCACCAGAATCATCTTTTTATCGGGGTCGATAAACGGGTAATTTGCCGCCAGTTCTGAACGCAGCGTGTCGCTGCTCATCACCTGGTCACGCACCCATAACAGTGCATCGATGACAGTATTACCGGTAATGAAGATTCGGCTGTCAGCAACGTTTTCACGCAGCAAGTTTTGCCGGGAAGTTTCGGTTGGAGAGAAGTGATACATCGCCAGATGCCCGGTCAATGTACGGTTAGCCTCTTCCGGCCACGGCGAATAGAGATCGCCCGTGCGCAGACCTGCCTCAACGTGACCAACTGGAATACGCTGATAAAACGCCGCCAGGCTGGTTGCCAGCGTCGTCGTAGTATCGCCGTGAACCAGCACGACATCTGGTTTGAACTCGGCAAGAATTGGTTTTAGCCCTTCCAGAATCCGACAGGTTATCTCTGTCAGGCCCTGTCCTGGCTGCATTATGTTGAGATCGTAGTCAGGTACAATGGAAAAGAGTTTCAGCACCTGATCGAGCATCTCCCGATGCTGCGCAGTGACGCAAACTTTAGCCTCAAAAAAAGGATCTTTTGCCAACGCATGCACCAACGGAGCCATCTTGATGGCTTCCGGGCGCGTACCAAATACAGTCAGTACTTTCACATCGATTCTCTTCGAATAAGCGGCGAGCGCCTTTGCGCTCACCACAGCAGTGTTGCTATTTCGAGCAACGGCGGGTTAATGCGACACCAGCCCCGATCAGTCCCCCGACAATGCCCCACATAATCATCAGGAAGGCACGACGTGGGCTATCGCGTTTTACCGGTTCTTCCGGCGTACGCAAATAGCGATAGGTCTGAAAACGCGGATCCAGGGTTGGACCAACATTCAGGGTGTTTAACATGGCCCGATTCTGATCATAGTCGAGATCAAAGGCCGGACCGACGGCCTGTAAATTTTCCAGTCGAGCCTGGAGCATTGGACGCCCAAGCAGGAACATTTCTGAATCAGGTAGTTCCTCGGCAGGCACATCTGTCGCACTGCGCGAAATATTATGCTGCTCAGCAATTTTCAGCGCCTGTTCAATACTGTTCATCCGGCGATCGTAGATAGCTTTCGCCACCTCTTCCTGACGCTTCACCTGAGCTTTCATCTGGATGGTGCGTGCCGCCCATGCGCCTTTCAGCTCATCATTCAGATGGCTGGCTGCACGCTGGCTGGCAAAAGCAACATACTGACGTAACAGGTTATTAGCGTCAGGCGCAGTTTCGGCAATCAGCTTCACGCTGTCATTGACCGCGCGGGTGAAGTCACCGGGAATAAACACGATGTTGTTGATCATTTCATCCAGCAACGCCGCATCGGCTTTGCTATTGCCCACCATCCGCTGTTTGTAATAGTCGGTTTGCAGCCAGAACTCTCTGCGGGTATCCCACGAGGCCAGTTGCATAACAAACTCTTTATAGGCTTCGTCCATGACCGATGGTTGGTCGGCAGAAGCCATGTTTGAACGGACATCGAGGTTACGCAAAAATTGCTGCTGCGAGTAATATCCCCCCAGCATATTCACCGTTGGACGATCGGTAATCGCCGTTGCGCTCCACTCCTGTCGAGCAAAAAAAGTATACGCCAGCGCGATTAACGCAAACGCCAGCCCCATGCCAATAATCCACAGCTTCCCAGCCCACAAGGTACGAAACAACCCACGAATATCCAGTTCATTTTCAGCGTCTTCGGCCGGTTTCCCAGGCATTGGTTGTGTCATCACATCCTCATTTATTTGGTTAAATTGGGGCTGCCACCACGATTTCTACGCAGTCTGCGTTTTACGCGCTTAATAAAGCGAGCAACTTTCCAGGCACGCTTGATGCAATATCCATAGAGGAAGAATGCTAGCAAAAAGAGCACCAGCATGACCCACTCCGGGACAAAATGAGAATATTCTGCCAGCACGCCAATGGAAGCGAGCAGTGCTGCGGCAAGGGTAATCAGCACAAACGCCTGGCGGGAAGTAAACCCGGCACGCATGATCAAATGGTGAATATGCTGACGGTCAGGAGAGAATGGGCTCATGCCTTTACGCAGGCGACGGTACATAATCGCCACCATATCCATTAGTGGAATGGCGATTATCCATAATGCAGTAACCGGGCTTATTGGGTGCGTTTTTCCCTGAGTCGTTTCGAGCAGGATCCAGATAACGGTAAAACCAATCAGCGTACTGCCCGCATCCCCCATAAAGACTTTGTAGCGGCGACCCAGGATACCAAGGTTAAGCATGATGTATGGCAGGATAGCGGCGATCATCGCAAAGCACCAGATTGCGAGACTGGTTTGCCCGTCGAACCACAAAATCATACCGATTGCTGCAAACGAGACGCAGGACAACCCGCCCAGCAAGCCATCAATGCCATCAACCATGTTGAACGCATTAATGGCCGCCCAGACGGCAAATAGCGTCAGGAAGTAACCAAACGGTCCGAGCACCATCTCCCAGGAGCCAAAGATATAACCCAGGCTACTGAGATAAAGTTTGCCGAACACCATCATAACAATGCCAACAGCGGCCTGTATGGTGGCACGGATTTTTACGCTGATATCAAAACGGTCATCCAGCGCGCCAATGAAAACAAGCACACCAGCACAAGCGAGATAGAGAGATGCATGCGGAATATAGTAATCGACAATTCCGAACGTGAAGCAAATCCCTGCGTAAACCGAAATCCCCCCAACGAGAGGTATCAATCCCTGGTGACGTTTGCGGAAGTTTGGTTTATCCACTAAACCGACTTTTTTTGCCACCTTACGGGCAAAAAACAGAAACAGTGTCGTGAATAAAAAAATACTGATGAGATCAGTACTCACTGTCAGTAAATTCACAATGCATGCTCTCAGAGAAAATTATTAGCAGAAGTATAACCACGAAGACCTTTATTCAGAAGGGAAAGTCCGTTCCGAACCCACCAGCCCTGTGCAAAAATTAACCATTTGATATGCAAATTGCATAACACACCAGCAAATTCCAGGAATTTTCCTAGCATCGCCAGCGCGGCATTAAGATTACAGATATAAAAGCAAAACGCCACGTAAACACGTGGCGTTTTTGGCATAAAACAAATTTATGAGCGTTTCATCATTTCGAAGAAATCGTCATTGGTCTTGGTCATTGCCAGTTTATTAATGAGGAATTCCATTGCATCGATTTCGCCCATCGGGTGAATGATTTTGCGCAGGATCCACATTTTCTGCAGTTCTTCCTGAGTCGTGAGCAGCTCTTCTTTACGGGTACCGGAACGGTTGTAGTCGATAGCCGGGAAGACGCGTTTTTCAGCGATCTTACGAGAGAGGTGCAGTTCCATGTTGCCTGTACCTTTAAACTCTTCGTAGATAACTTCGTCCATCTTGGAACCGGTATCGATAAGCGCGGTAGCGATGATGGTCAGGCTGCCGCCCTCTTCCACGTTACGCGCCGCACCAAAGAAGCGTTTCGGACGATGCAGAGCATTGGCATCCACACCACCGGTCAACACTTTACCTGACGCCGGAACAACGGTGTTGTAAGCGCGCGCCAGACGAGTGATGGAGTCGAGCAGAATGATAACGTCTTTCTTGTGCTCAACCAGGCGTTTGGCCTTCTCGATCACCATTTCCGCAACCTGAACGTGGCGAGATGCGGGTTCGTCAAAGGTAGAAGCAACAACTTCACCTTTAACCAGACGCTGCATCTCGGTGACTTCTTCCGGACGTTCGTCGATCAGCAGAACCATCAGTACGCAATCCGGGTGGTTGTAAGCAATGCTCTGAGCAATGTTCTGCAGCAGCATGGTTTTACCGGCTTTCGGCGGTGCCACAATCAGACCACGCTGACCACGACCGATAGGTGATGCCAGATCCAGTACGCGAGCGGTTAAATCTTCCGTAGAACCGTTACCACGTTCCATACGCAGACGAGAGTTTGCGTGCAGCGGGGTTAAGTTCTCAAAGAGGATTTTGTTGCGGGCGTTTTCAGGTTTGTCGAAGTTAACTTCGTTAACTTTCAGCAGCGCAAAATAGCGTTCACCTTCTTTCGGCGGGCGAATCTTACCAGAGATGGTATCACCAGTGCGGAGGTTGAAACGGCGGATTTGGCTAGGGGAAACGTAGATGTCATCAGGACCGGCGAGGTAGGAGCTGTCTGCGGAACGGAGGAAACCAAATCCATCCTGCAATATCTCCAGTACGCCATCACCAAAGATATCTTCGCCACTCTTTGCGTGCTGCTTCAGGATGGCAAAAATAATGTCCTGCTTACGCATACGAGCCAGGTTTTCCAGCCCCATATTTTCGCCGAGAGTGATCAGCTCAGAAACCGGCGTATTCTTTAATTCGGTAAGATTCATAGTGGTGTGAGTTCTTAAACTTGGGGTAAATCTCGAACTTAATGTTGTGAATGGTATGGCAGGATCATCCATGCCTGTTTACGGTCATCGACTCATGTCTTTTCGCTGTCTGGTCACAGGAGAGTACGCAGAACTGAAACGACAAGACGGATTGAGTGACGAGCCAGAAATCTGTTCACTTCGCATTTAAGATAAAACGGGAAGCGTTGGAAATTACAAGATTCAAACTTAATAAGGTATGTTTAATACGAAGTCAACACTAAGTTAGCATGACTCACGCCGGGCGTCCAGTTTTTAGCGACGGGGCACCCGAACATGAAATTCCCTTACGCCAGGTTAGCGTCGAGGAACTCTTTCAACTGACCTTTAGACAGTGCGCCCACTTTGGTTGCCGCCACTTCACCGTTTTTGAACAGCAGCAGAGTCGGGATACCACGGATGCCATATTTCGGCGCAGTGCCAGGGTTTTGATCGATGTTCAGTTTTGCAACGGTCAGTTTGCCCTGATATTCGTCAGCGATTTCATCCAGAATCGGGGCGATCATTTTGCACGGACCGCACCACTCTGCCCAGAAATCAACGAGGATCGCCCCGTCCGCTTTGAGTACATCCGTGTCAAAACTGTCGTCAGTCAGGTGAATAATTTTATCGCTCATATATAACTCCACAGGAATAAGCCTGGCGTGTTGGTTTCGTTGTTGGTGTAACATTAACCAACTAAAGGTTGACTTTATTTCACCGGATACGCTTTCGTAAAGCAATAGTAAGCTGATATTCTACCACACTATGAGCAAAACACATTTAACAGAACAGAAGTTTTCCGACTTCGCCCTGCATCCGAAGGTTGTAGAAGCCCTTGAAAAAAAAGGGTTTCATAACTGTACGCCCATTCAGGCACTGGCCCTTCCGCTGACGCTGGCGGGTCGTGACGTAGCCGGGCAGGCGCAAACCGGTACCGGGAAAACGATGGCGTTTCTTACGTCAACGTTTCATTATCTTCTCTCTCATCCTGCGATAGCCGATCGCAAGGTGAATCAACCGCGTGCCTTAATTATGGCACCGACGCGTGAACTTGCCGTGCAGATCCACGCCGACGCGGAGCCACTTGCGCAAGCTACCGGCCTGAAGCTGGGTCTGGCTTACGGTGGTGATGGCTACGACAAACAGCTGAAAGTGCTGGAAAGCGGCGTTGACATTCTGATTGGCACCACGGGGCGTTTAATTGACTACGCCAAGCAGAACCACATTAACCTCGGTGCCATTCAGGTAGTGGTACTGGACGAAGCCGATCGTATGTACGATCTGGGCTTTATTAAAGATATCCGCTGGCTGTTCCGCCGTATGCCGCCTGCAAACCAGCGCCTCAACATGCTGTTCTCCGCCACGCTTTCGTACCGGGTACGTGAACTAGCGTTCGAGCAGATGAACAATGCCGAATATATTGAAGTGGAACCGGAACAGAAAACGGGCCACCGTATTAAAGAAGAGCTTTTCTACCCTTCTAACGAAGAAAAAATGCGTTTGCTGCAAACGCTGATCGAAGAAGAGTGGCCAGACAGAGCGATTATTTTCGCCAACACCAAACACCGTTGTGAAGAGATCTGGGGCCACCTGGCGGCAGATGGTCATCGTGTCGGTTTGTTGACAGGCGATGTCGCGCAGAAAAAACGTCTGCGTATTCTTGATGAATTTACCCGTGGGGATCTGGATATTCTGGTTGCCACCGACGTTGCCGCGCGTGGTTTGCATATTCCGGCAGTGACGCACGTCTTTAACTACGATTTACCCGATGACTGTGAAGATTACGTTCACCGTATTGGTCGTACAGGTCGCGCAGGCGCAAGCGGTCACTCTATCAGCCTGGCCTGTGAAGAGTATGCATTGAATTTGCCTGCTATTGAGACCTATATTGGTCACTCAATTCCGGTAAGTAAATACAATCCGGACGCATTGATGACCGATCTGCCAAAACCGCTGCGCCTCACGCGCCCGCGCACAGGCAATGGTCCGCGTCGTACTGGCGCTCCGCGTAATCGTCGTCGTTCAGGTTAAATAAAAAATGTCATACTCCAAATCATTCAAGCTGTATCAAGATGGCAAGAGAATGAATCCCGATGAGTTTACTGTAGTAAGTGATTCAGGTGAAAGAATGCAGCCAACACAGAGACAGATTGAAGGATGAAGAGTATGGGTTCCACCTCGTCGCTGTATGCAGCCATTGATCTCGGTTCGAATAGTTTTCATATGCTGGTTGTGCGCGAGGTGGCTGGAAGCATCCAGACGCTGACGCGAATTAAACGCAAAGTGCGTCTGGCTGCTGGCCTGAATAGCGAAAATGCCCTGTCTAATGAAGCAATGGAGCGCGGTTGGCAATGTCTGCGCCTGTTTGCTGAACGTCTGCAAGATATCCCTCCCTCGCAAATTCGCGTTGTCGCTACGGCGACATTACGACTAGCCGTCAATGCGGGTGATTTTATCGCCAAAGCACAGGAAATCCTCGGTTGTCCGGTACAGGTGATCAGCGGTGAAGAGGAAGCACGTCTGATTTATCAGGGCGTTGCTCACACAACTGGCGGTGCCGATCAGCGCCTGGTGGTGGATATAGGCGGTGCCAGTACGGAACTGGTAACCGGCACGGGTGCACAAACCACCTCGTTGTTCAGCCTGTCGATGGGCTGCGTCACCTGGCTGGAACGCTATTTTGCCGATCGTAATCTGGGGCAGGAAAATTTTGATGCTGCAGAAAAAGCGGCACGCGAAGTGTTACGTCCGGTTGCCGATGAATTACGGTATCACGGCTGGAAAGTGTGCGTTGGCGCTTCCGGCACCGTGCAGGCGTTACAGGAAATCATGATGGCACAGGGGATGGATGAACGCATTACCCTGGAAAAGTTGCAGCAACTGAAACAACGCGCCATTCATTGCGGTCGGCTGGAAGAGCTAGAGATTGACGGGCTGACGCTGGAACGTGCGTTAGTGTTCCCGAGTGGTCTGGCGATCCTGATAGCCATTTTTACCGAACTGAATATTCAGTGTATGACCCTGGCGGGCGGTGCGCTGCGTGAAGGCCTGGTCTACGGTATGTTACATCTTACCGTCGAGCAGGATATTCGCAGCCGTACGCTGCGTAATATTCAGCGCCGCTTTATGATCGATATTGATCAGGCACAGCGCGTAGCCAAAGTTGCGGCTAACTTCTTCGATCAGGTGGAAAATGAATGGCATCTTGAAGCAATAAGCCGCGATTTGCTCATCAGCGCCTGCCAGCTTCATGAAATCGGCCTGAGCGTTGACTTCAAACAAGCGCCGCAACACGCTGCTTATCTGGTACGTAATCTGGATCTTCCCGGTTTTACCCCCGCACAGAAAAAACTGCTGGCGACGCTACTGCTCAACCAGACTAATCCGGTCGATCTCTCATCGCTGCATCAGCAAAATGCCGTACCACCGCGCGTCGCAGAACAACTCTGCCGTTTACTCCGCCTGGCTATCATTTTTGCCAGCCGTCGCCGTGACGATCTCGTGCCAGAGATGACATTACAGGCTAACCATGAACTGTTGACCTTGACGCTTCCGCAAGGTTGGCTAACCCAACATCCGCTGGGTAAAGAGATTATTGATCAGGAAAGCCAGTGGCAGAGCTATGTCCACTGGCCGCTGGAAGTGCATTAATGAGTAAGTGCCGGATGCGATGCTGACACATCTTTTCCGGCCTTGATTATTTCCCTCGTTTTGCCGCCATCATCGCTTTCAGATTCGCCAGATGGCTTTGCCCTTTCTGCATCCGTTCTTCGGCGCTGACCACTTTGCGCTCCTGTTCCCAAATCAGATCATCCTGCGGCAGCTCCAGCAAAAAGCGGCTCGGCTCCGGGCGCACCAGTTCGCCGTACTGACGGCGTTCTTTACACAGCGTAAAGGTCAATTCCTTCTGGGCGCGGGTAATGCCGACATAGGCCAGCCGCCGCTCCTCATCGATATTATCTTCATCGATGCTGCTCTGGTGCGGCAAAAACCCTTCTTCCATACCGACCATGTAGACATAAGGAAACTCCAGCCCTTTCGACGCGTGGAGAGTCATCAGTTGCACCTGATCCAGCTCTTCTTCACTCTCACCACGCTCCATCATGTCGCGCAAAGTAAAGCGCGTCACCACCTGGGTTAACGTCATCGGCTCATCCAGTTCACTGCCTTCGAGCATCTCCGTCATCCAGCTAAACAGTTGGTTGACGTTCTTCATGCGCATTTCGGCGGCTTTCGGGCTGGGCGATGTTTCGTACAGCCAGGATTCATAATCCATGCCGTGAATCAGATCACGCACCGCGGCAATCGGCTCTCGCTCCGCCAGGCGCTGGATTTCTGCCAACCAGTGAGTGAAGCGGGTCAATGCTTCATAACCACGTCCGCTAAGCGTCTGACTCAGGCCCATATCAAAGCTGGCGGTAAACATGCTTTTATTGCGCGTCATCGCCCACTCACCCAGCTTTTTCAGCGTAGCCGGGCCAATCTCTCGCTTCGGCGTGTTAACGATACGCAGGAATGCGCTGTCATCGTCCGGGTTAGTCAGCACGCGCAGATAAGCCAGCAAATCCTTGATTTCAGGGCGAGAGAAAAACGACGTACCACCAGAAATTTTGTACGGGATGCGGTTTTGCATCAGGAATTTTTCAAACACCCGCGACTGATGGTTGCCGCGATAAAGAATGGCGTAATCTTTGTACTGCGTTTTATTGACGAAGTGATGCGCGATCAGCTCGCCGGTGACTCTCTCGGCTTCATGTTCTTCGTTATTCGCGCTTAAAACTTTTAGCTCCGCGCCATAGCCCAGTTCGGAGAACAGACGCTTTTCAAAGACGTGCGGGTTATTGGCGATCAGGATGTTCGCCGCTTTCAGAATACGTCCGGAAGAGCGGTAGTTCTGCTCAAGCTTAATCACCTTCAGTGCCGGGAAATCCTGACTCAACAGCACCAGGTTTTGCGGACGTGCACCGCGCCAGGAGTAGATCGACTGATCGTCATCGCCAACTACGGTAAAGCGCGCGCGGCTGCCCACCAGCAGTTTCACCAGTTCATACTGGCTGGTGTTGGTGTCCTGATACTCATCCACCAGCAGGTAGCGAATTTTGTTCTGCCAGCGCTCGCGGACTTCTTCATTGCGTTGCAGCAGTAACGTCGGCAATAAAATCAGATCATCGAAGTCGAGAACGTTACAGGCTTTCAGGTGTGCATCATACAGCCCATAACAATGGGCAAAAATACGGTCCCGCTCGCCAATCGCACTGGCTGCCGCCTGGGACGGTGTTTTGAGATCGTTCTTCCAGTTAGAGATGGTCGAAATCAGCTGTTGCAGGAGGACTTTGTCATCTTCAATCAGCCCCTCGGTCAGCTCTTTAAGCAACGCCAGCTGATCGGTGTCATCAAACAGCGAAAAGTTCGCTTTCATCCCCAACGCCGCATACTCACGCTTGATGATATCCAGCCCCAGCGTGTGGAAGGTGGAAATCATCAGCCCGCGCGCCTCTTTGCGCCCCAGCGTCTGCCCGACACGCTCTTTCATCTCGCGCGCCGCCTTATTGGTAAAGGTCACCGCCGCGATATGTCGCGCCTGATAACCGCAACCGCGGATCAGATGGGCGATTTTATTGGTGATGACACGAGTTTTACCGGAACCCGCGCCTGCCAGCACCAGGCAGGGGCCGGTAACGAATTCGACAGCTTGTTGTTGGCCGGGGTTTAGACGCATAGGTATATTGCTCAATCTTCGAACGGGGGGGAGGATTGTAGCAGAATCGCATTTGAATGTGACCGAGTGAAAACCGCTAACCGGATGGCTGCGGATGTTTAAATCAGAGAGGGAAGGCCGAAACCGGAGTTCATCATGAATCCATTAGACTTAGAAAATATCGGGTCGTAACGTTGTGTTATTACTTTTTCAGAGTTTACTAAGGAGAGGTTTACTCGTGGCGATTAATTTCAGCCCCAAGGTTGGTGAAATACTGGAATGCAACTTTGGTAACTATCCTGTTAGCCAGAATGGACAGTTCAGCACGACGTATTACGATGGCCGCATTCCACCTGAGATGATAAAAAATAGGTTGGTTGTCGTGCTCAACGGAAAAATTAATGGCAACGCATGTATCGTCGTTCCATTATCAACCACTCGCGACCATGACAAGTTAAATCGTGGAATGCATGTTGAAATAGCCAGTAATGTTATCAATGACCTGCAATTCTTTGATCAGCAGATACGTTGGGCTAAAGCCGACCTGGTACAACAAGTCAGTCGAAATCGATTAAACAGAGCAAGGACTTATCGGGGGTATCTTAATCAATGTTTGCCACATGAGTTGGTTGCAGACATACAGAGGGCAGTCATCAAGTCAATCAATGCCATATCGCTCATAAATTGACAATAAAATCACCATCCCCGATAATGACTCTGTAGCCCATAGAGGCCCTAAGTTTTCTCCCCTTGAGGGACCTGCGAAGCCCGGATTTTCCGGGCTTTTGCCATATATGTCCCCCCCTCCCTGACTGACAATTTTTAATTCAAGGCACGATCATGGCAAAAACAGCAGCAGCACTGCATATCCTTGTAAAAGAAGAGAAACTGGCTCTGGAACTTCTCGAGCAGATTAAGAACGGTGCCGATTTCGGCAAGCTGGCGAAGAAACACTCCATTTGCCCGTCAGGTAAACGCGGTGGTGATTTAGGTGAATTCCGCCAGGGCCAGATGGTTCCGGCGTTCGATAAAGTGGTTTTCTCTTGTCCGGTACTGGAGCCAACCGGTCCGCTGCATACCCAGTTCGGGTATCACATCATTAAGGTGCTTTACCGTAACTAACAGCAAGGCCTTCTCCGGGAGAAGGCCTTGAACTCTGAATCGCACTTAACCTGCAACAGCAATACGTTTCATATCCGTCATATAGCCGCGCAGTTTCTTACCTACCTGCTCAATCGCATGGCTGCGAATCGCTTCGTTCACATCACGCAACTGCGCGTTATCTACCGCACCTTCCGGAATAGCTTTACCCAAGTCGCCCGGTTGCAGCTCTGCCATAAACGGTTTCAGCAGCGGCACACAAGCGTAAGAGAACAGATAGTTACCGTACTCGGCGGTATCAGAGATAACCACGTTCATTTCGTACAGACGCTTACGAGCGATAGTGTTGGCAATCAGCGGCAGTTCGTGCAGTGATTCATAGTAAGCAGACTCTTCGATGATGCCGGAATCAACCATGGTTTCAAACGCCAACTCAACGCCTGCTTTTACCATCGCGATCATCAGTACGCCTTTATCGAAGTACTCCTGCTCGCCGATTTTGCCTTCATACTGCGGCGCGGTTTCGAACGCGGTTTTGCCGGTCTCTTCACGCCAGGTCAGCAGTTTCTTATCGTCGTTGGCCCAGTCTGCCATCATGCCGGAAGAGAATTCGCCGGAGATGATGTCATCCATGTGTTTCTGGAACAGCGGCGCCATGATCTCTTTCAGCTGTTCAGACAGCGCGTAAGCACGCAGTTTCGCCGGGTTAGAGAGACGGTCCATCATCAGCGTGATGCCGCCCTGTTTCAGCGCTTCGGTGATGGTTTCCCAGCCGAACTGAATCAGTTTTTCTGCGTATGCCGGATCGGTGCCTTCTTCCACCAGTTTGTCGAAGCACAGCAGAGAGCCAGCCTGCAACATACCGCACAGGATGGTTTGCTCGCCCATCAGGTCAGATTTCACTTCCGCAACGAAAGAGGATTCCAGCACGCCCGCACGATGACCACCGGTTGCCGCCGCCCACGCTTTAGCGATCGCCATGCCTTCGCCTTTCGGATCGTTTTCCGGGTGAACGGCAATCAGCGTCGGTACGCCGAATCCACGTTTGTACTCTTCACGCACTTCGGTGCCAGGGCATTTCGGCGCAACCATTACTACGGTGATGTCTTTACGGATCTGCTCGCCTACTTCCACGATGTTGAAACCATGCGAGTAACCCAGCGCCGCGCCGTCCTTCATCAGTGGCTGTACGGTGCGCACTACATCAGAGTGCTGCTTGTCCGGCGTCAGGTTAACCACCAGATCCGCCTGTGGGATCAGTTCTTCGTAAGTACCCACTTTAAAACCATTTTCGGTTGCTTTACGCCAGGATGCGCGCTTTTCGGCAATCGCTTCTTTACGCAGAGCGTAGGAGATATCGAGACCAGAATCACGCATGTTCAGGCCCTGGTTCAGACCCTGTGCGCCACAGCCGACGATGACTACTTTTTTACCCTGAAGGTAGCTCGCGCCATCGGCGAATTCATCGCGCCCCATAAAGCGACATTTGCCCAGCTGTGCCAGCTGCTGGCGCAGATTCAGTGTATTGAAGTAGTTAGCCATGGTGATTCCTCGTGATGTTGTGCTTCTTATTGTTCGGTTCGCGTTTGCGAGATTGAATTCACTATATGACAGGAAATTTATTGCGGAAATTGATATATTCACAACGTCACATTGCAATTTTTGCAACGTCAACATTGAGGGCTGCGCCATTGGATTTACGCGATCTGAAAACCTTCCTGCATCTGGCGGAAAGCCGCCATTTTGGGCGCAGCGCGCGGGCAATGCACGTTAGCCCGTCTACGCTTTCGCGACAAATACAGCGCCTGGAAGAAGATCTCGGTCAGCCGCTGTTTGTGCGTGATAACCGCACGGTAACGCTGACGGAAGCGGGCGAAGAACTGCGCGTTTTCGCCCAGCAAACGCTGTTGCAATATCAGCAATTGCGCCACACCATCGACCAGCAAGGGCCGTCGCTCTCTGGTGAATTACATATCTTCTGCTCGGTGACCGCTGCCTACAGCCATCTTCCACCGATTCTCGACCGCTTCCGCGCGGAACATCCGTCAGTGGAGATCAAACTCACTACCGGTGATGCAGCCGATGCGATGGAAAAGGTGGTCACTGGCGAAGCGGATCTGGCGATTGCCGGGAAACCGGAAACCTTGCCGGGCGCAGTGGCGTTTTCGATGCTGGAGAATCTGGCGGTGGTGCTGATTGCTCCCGCGCTGCCCTGCCCGGTGCGTAATCAGGTCTCTGTCGAAAAGCCCGACTGGTCTACAGTGCCGTTTATCATGGCCGATCAGGGACCGGTACGCCGCCGCATTGAACTGTGGTTTCGGCGTAACAAAATCAGCAACCCAATGATTTACGCCACGGTTGGCGGGCATGAAGCGATGGTATCGATGGTGGCGCTCGGCTGTGGCGTGGCGCTGTTGCCGGAAGTGGTGCTGGATAACAGCCCGGAACCGGTGCGTAACCGCGTGATGATTTTAGAGCGCAGTGATGAAAAAACGCCGTTTGAGCTGGGCGTGTGCGTACAAAAAAAGCGGCTTCATGAGCCGCTGATTGAGGCGTTCTGGAAGATTTTGCCGAACCACTAACCCGCCAAAAAGAACCTGAACGCCGGGTTATTGGTTTCGTCGTGGCAATCGTAACCCAGTTCATTCAGCCGGGTTTCAAAATCCGGTTCATGATCGCCAAGCTCGAACGCCGCCAGTACGCGCCCATAGTCGGTACCGTGGCTGCGATAATGGAACAAAGAAATGTTCCAGTGCGTACCCAGCGTGTTGAGGAAGCGCAGCAGCGCGCCCGGTGATTCCGGGAATTCGAAACTGTAGAGGCGTTCCTGCAACGGATGCGATGGACGCCCGCCAACCATATAGCGCACATGCAGCTTCGCCATTTCGTCGTCGGAGAGATCAACCACGCTGTAGCCACCGTCGTTGAGCATCTGCAAAATTTCTTTGCGCTCTTCGAGGCCACGGCTTAAGCGCACGCCGACAAAGATGCAGGCGTTTTTGGCATCGGCAAAACGGTAGTTGAACTCGGTGACCGAACGCCCGCCAAGCAGTTGGCAGAATTTGAGGAAGCTGCCTTTTTCTTCCGGAATGGTCACCGCCAGTAACGCTTCACGCTGTTCGCCCAGTTCGCAGCGTTCCGAGACGTAGCGCAGACCGTGAAAGTTCACGTTAGCACCGGAAAGAATATGCGCCAGCCGCTCACCGCGAATGTTGTGCTGGGCGATATATTTTTTCATTCCCGCCAGTGCCAGCGCGCCAGAGGGTTCCGCCACCGCGCGCACATCTTCGAACAGATCTTTCATCGCCGCACAGATGGCATCGCTATCGACGGTGATGATGTCGTCGAGATACTCCTGGCATAAACGGAAGGTTTCGTCGCCGATGCGTTTCACCGCAACACCTTCGGCAAACAGCCCCACGCGTGGCAGATCAACCGGATGACCTGCATTCAGCGCCGCTTTCAGGCAGGCGGAATCTTCCGCTTCCACGGCGATCACTTTGATTTGCGGCATCAGTTGTTTGATCAGTACCGCGACGCCCGCCGCCAGACCGCCGCCGCCGACCGGTACAAATACGCGGTCGAGATGGGCGTCCTGCTGGAGCAGTTCCAGCGCCAGCGTGCCTTGCCCGGCGATCACCATCGGATGGTCGAACGGCGGCACCCAGGTGAAGCCCTGCTGCTGTGACAGTTCGATTGCTTTCGCTTTCGCTTCGTCAAAGTTCGCGCCATGAAGCAGCACTTCGCCGCCAAAGCCGCGCACCGCATCAACTTTGATATCGGCGGTGGCGGTTGGCATGACGATCAGCGCCTTCACGCCTAACCGTGCGGAAGAAAACGCGACGCCCTGCGCGTGGTTACCCGCAGAAGCGGTGATCACGCCGTGCGCTTTTTGTTCTTCCGTCAGGCCCGCCATCATGGCGTATGCGCCGCGCAGCTTAAAGCTGTGTACTGGCTGGCGATCTTCGCGCTTCACCAGAATCACGTTATCAAGACGCGACGACAGTTTTTCCATTTTCTGTAGCGGCGTGACCTGCGCCGCTTCGTAGACCGGCGCGCGCAGCACCGCTCTTAAATATTCGGCACCTTCAGGGGCACCGGACAGGGGTTGTGAGTCTGCCATCATTAACCCCCCAGTTTCGATTTATCGCGCACCGCACCTTTGTCGGCGCTGGTTGCCAGGCTGGCGTAGGCACGCAGCGCAAAGGAAACCTGGCGTTCACGGTTTTTCGGCGTCCAGGCTTTGTCGCCACGAGCTTCCTGCGCTTCACGACGCGCCGCCAGTTCGGCATCGCTTACCTGTAACTGAATACCACGGTTCGGAATGTCGATGGCGATCAGGTCGCCGTCTTCAATCAGGCCAATGCTGCCGCCGCTTGCCGCTTCCGGTGAGACGTGGCCGATAGAAAGGCCAGAGGTGCCGCCGGAGAAGCGTCCGTCGGTGATCAGCGCGCAGGCTTTACCGAGACCCATTGATTTCAGGAAGCTGGTTGGGTAGAGCATTTCCTGCATCCCCGGACCGCCTTTCGGGCCTTCATAGCGGATCACCACTACATCGCCAGCGACAACTTTGCCGCCGAGAATCGCTTCTACCGCGTCATCCTGGCTTTCGTACACTTTCGCCGGGCCGGTGAATTTGAGGATGCTGTCATCGACGCCCGCGGTTTTAACGATGCAGCCGTTTTCTGCGAAATTACCGTACAGCACCGCCAGACCACCTTCTTTGCTGTAGGCGTGTTCCAGCGAGCGGATACAGCCATTGGCGCGATCGTCATCGAGAGAATCCCAACGGCAATCCTGCGAGAATGCCTGTGTAGTACGAATGCCCGCAGGGCCAGCGCGGAACATATTTTTTACCGAGTCATCCTGGGTCAGCATAACGTCGTATTGTTCCAGCGTTTGTGGCAACGTCAGGCCAAGCACGTTTTTCACATCACGGTTCAGTAACCCCGCGCGATCCAGTTCGCCGAGAATACCGATAACACCACCAGCACGATGAACATCTTCCATATGGTATTTCTGGGTGCTCGGCGCAACTTTGCATAACTGCGGGACTTTACGCGAAAGTTTGTCGATATCACTCATGGTGAAGTCGATTTCCGCTTCCTGCGCCGCCGCCAGCAGGTGAAGTACAGTGTTAGTCGATCCACCCATCGCGATATCCAGCGTCATGGCGTTTTCAAACGCCGCCTTACTGGCGATATTACGCGGCAGTGCACTTTCGTCATTTTGCTCGTAGTAACGTTTGGTCAATTCAACAATGCGTTTACCGGCATTGAGGAACAGCTGCTTACGGTCGGCGTGAGTTGCCAGCAGCGAGCCGTTGCCCGGCTGCGACAGGCCCAGCGCTTCGGTCAGGCAGTTCATTGAGTTAGCGGTAAACATCCCGGAGCAGGAACCGCAGGTTGGGCATGCGGAACGTTCAACCTGATCGCTTTGGGAGTCAGAAACTTTCGGGTCTGCCCCCTGGATCATCGCATCAACCAGATCGAGCTTGATGATCTGATCGGACAGTTTGGTTTTCCCGGCCTCCATCGGGCCGCCGGAAACAAAGATCACCGGAATATTCAGGCGCAGGGAAGCCATCAGCATCCCCGGGGTGATTTTGTCGCAGTTAGAGATGCAGACCATGGCGTCGGCGCAGTGAGCATTGACCATATACTCAACGGAATCAGCGATCAGTTCGCGAGATGGCAGCGAATAAAGCATCCCCCCGTGGCCCATGGCAATCCCATCATCCACCGCAATGGTGTTGAACTCTTTGGCAACGCCGCCAGCCGCTTCAATTTGTTCGGCGACCAGTTTACCGAGATCGCGCAGATGGACGTGACCCGGTACAAATTGGGTGAACGAGTTCACAACCGCGATAATCGGCTTACCGAAATCGGCGTCGGTCATTCCGGTGGCGCGCCACAGCGCACGAGCACCCGCCATATTACGACCATGAGTGGTGGTGGCGGAACGGTACTTAGGCATACTTTATTTACTCCCAGTGTCTGTCTCGTAAATGGGACGGTGCGTGCCGTCCCATTTTTTGTATTTATTGATTAACTTGATCTAACCAGCCCCATTTATCTTCGGTTTCGCCAGTGAAGAGGCCGAAGAAGGCTTGCTGAATGCGTTTGGTAACCGGGCCACAACGGCCTTCGCCAACCTGAATACCGTCTACGCTGCGCACTGGCGTGATTTCTGCCGCCGTACCGGACATAAACACTTCATCCGCCAGGTACAGGGATTCGCGCGACAGCACCTGCTCACGCACTTCAATTCCCAGCTCTTTTGCCAGTTTGATGATGGCATCACGGGTAATACCCGGCAGCGCGGATGAGGTGAACGGTGGGGTGAACAGCACGCCGTCTTTCACTTCAAACAGGTTTTCGCCTGCGCCTTCAGAGATGTAACCATTCACATCCAACGCGATACCTTCCTGATAACCGTGGCGGCGCGCTTCGCTACCCACCAGCAGGGAAGAGAGGTAGTTACCACCGGCTTTTGCCGCCGTCGGGATGGTGTTTGGTGCTGCGCGGTTCCAGGAGGAAACCATCGCATCGATCCCCTGCTCCAGTGCTTCTGCGCCCAGATACGCCCCCCACGGGAAAGCGGCGATAATCACATCGGTTGAGTATCCCGCTGGCGGGTTTACGCCCATGCCAACATCACCGACGAAAATCAGCGGACGGATATAGGCGCTGGTGAGATTGTTTTTGCGGATCACGTCGCGACAAGCTTCCATCAGCTCATCAATGCTCTGTGAAACCGGGAAGCGATAGATTTTGGCGGAGTCATGCAGACGCTGCATATGCTCACGATGGCGGAATACAACCGGTCCTTTGTGCGAGTCGTAGCAACGGATGCCTTCAAAAACCGAGGTGCCATAGTGCAGCGCGTGCGACATCACATGCACCTTCGCGTCTTCCCAGCGAACCATCTCCCCATTGAACCAAATGTAATCAGCTTTCTTCGTGGTCATTTTTATATTCCTTTTGCGCTCAGGCGCGGATTTGTTGTGATGTGGTTGTGCTCTGGCAGATGGCAACGTGTGCGACGTCCACCAGTTTATTTAACTGACTAAACAGTAAGTCGACCGACCGTGGGCTGGCAACGGTCAATTCGATATTTATATTTTGTGCATCGCTGGCGGCGGCCATATTCATTGAGCAGACGTGGAAACCACGATGACGCACCACGCGTAAAACACGTTCTAAGGTTTCCGGATTGAAGCGAGCCGATACATTGACCTGATGTTGCATCATGATAATTTCTCCAACATTTCTGAATTACTGGCACCTGGCGGCACCAGCGGCCAGACGTTCTCAAGTTCGTCGATTGAGACATGAAGCAGGTATGGCCCATCACTGTTCAGCATGGTGTCGAGTGCCGCTTCAACCTGGTCTTTACGGGTGATGTGTTGGCCAGGGATGCCGAAGGCGCTGGCTAACATGAGGAAATCGGGATTATCGGTAAGGGTGGTTTCGCTATATCGTTCCTGGAAAAACAGTTGCTGCCATTGTCGAACCATCCCTAACCGTTGGTTATCGAGTAAGACGATTTTCAACGGTAACTGCTTGCGTTTTACGGTGCCCAGCTCTTGCACATTCATCATGAAAGAGCCGTCACCGGAGATACAGACGACGGTATCGTTCGGTCGCGCGACTTGTGCGCCAACCGCCGCCGGTAAACCAAAACCCATGGTGCCTAAGCCGCTGGAGGTGATGAAATTTTCCGGGCGAGTGTGGACGATGTGCTGGGCAGACCACATCTGGTGCTGCCCCACATCTGTGGTCACGATGCAATCCGCAGGTTTACGATCCGACAGTTGTTTTAATAACAACGGCGCGTAGATAGCGTCACCAGGATGGTCGTAACGCCAGGCATGTTCATCACGCAGTTGTGCGCAGTGTTGCTGCCAGTCATCGATATTTAACGGCTGCTGTAATGCTGGTAACAGAGCATTTAAATCACCCTGTAATGCCGCATGTGCCTGACGCAGCTTGTTCATTTCTGCCGGATCGATATCCATATGGATAACGCTGGCGTGTGGTGCGAAGGTGTTCAGTTTGCCGGTCACCCGGTCATCAAAACGTGCGCCCACGGCTATCAGTAGATCGCACTCCTGAACCGCGAAGTTCGCCGCTTTGGTGCCGTGCATTCCCAGCATGCCCAGATAGTACGGATAATCTGCTTCAACTGCGCCCAGCCCTTTCAGCGTGCAGGTGGCAGGCATTTTTGTGGTAGCGAGAAATTCACGCAAAGCCGGAACTGCCTGCGCCATGCCAACGCCACCGCCAACGTACAGCATCGGTTTTTGCGCTTTTGCCAGCATCTGGCGCGCTTGCTCGACTTCGGCATGGGGGAAAGTCACTTCGTTTTCAACGGTGGTGAACCACGGTTCCAGATCGCCGCTGGCTAACTGGATATCTTTTGGAATATCGACCAAAACCGGACCAGGACGACCAGAGCTGGCGACGTCAAACGCTTCGGCCATGATACGCGGTAACTCTTCCAGTGATTGCACCAGGAAACTGTGCTTGGTGCAGGCTAACGACAACCCCAGAATATCCACCTCCTGAAATGCGTCAGTGCCGATAAACGGTGCGGATACCTGACCGGTGATAGCAACAACGGGGATGGAATCTAACAGTGCGTCCGCAAGCCCGGTTATCAGGTTGGTTGCGCCCGGACCAGACGTGGCGATACATACGCCAGTTTTGCCAGTAGCACGGGCATAACCGATAGCCGCCATTGCCGCACCCTGTTCATGTCGGCACAGCAAGTGCTCCATGCCGCCGTCATACAATGCATCGTAAACCGGCATAATTGCGCCACCCGGATAACCGAAAACGGTATTCACACCCTGTGCCCGCAACGCATGTACCACCCACTGTGCGCCATTCATAGTTAGTTCCCCGTCCTGAATCTTGAGAAACAGAATTTTGTGCTGTTATTCATTGTCTGCTCCTCGGTTATGTTTTTAAGGTCAAAAAAAACCCCCGGACCTTTCGGTGCGGGGGTCTTAGTTCGTTAAGGCTTGATCTCTAAGCCTTTCCTCGTCCAAGTGCAGCCCCGCACGGTGGGATAATAATCACCACCACGCTAATCACGACCAGGCTAATCACTCGTAGAAGGGCTGTCATTTTGTCTTTTCTTGAATCTTGTTCGAAGGAATGCCTAAAGAGTTACCATAGATTTTGCGAATAGCACAAGATATTTTTTGGCCGATTTTTATGATGTCTTTAATAATTTCAAGAGAAATTGTTGTTTTTTAAAAAGAAAATAGTGAGTGAAAAAAATTCAATTTCAGTATGAATGTTGTTCCCTTCCTCGTAGTTCATCCTTTGCCCGCTGCATTTTTGCGAGCATCATTCCACCGCCAGAACAACTCAACTTCACTTGCACAAATAAACAGGAATCAGCCACTAAAATTCACGAATTAGCGGGCTACAGCAGCGATATCTTATGCACATAATGGTGACTCAAGGAGGGCTTATGTCACTGTCAATTGTTCATACCCGCGCAGCCCTGGGAGTAAATGCGCCCCCAATCACTGTTGAGGTACATATCAGTAAAGGTCTACCCGGCTTAACGATGGTGGGCTTACCAGAAACAACGGTAAAAGAAGCCCGCGATCGCGTGCGCAGCGCCATTATCAATAGCGGATATGAATATCCGGCGAAAAAAATCACCATCAACCTTGCTCCAGCCGATCTGCCAAAAGAAGGGGGACGATATGATTTACCTATCGCCATTGCGTTGCTGGCAGCCTCAGAACAGCTTACAGCCAATAAGTTAGATGAATATGAATTAGTCGGAGAACTGGCGCTTACAGGCGCTCTGCGTGGCGTTCCCGGCGCAATCTCCAGTGCAACTGAAGCCATTAAGTCGGGCAGAAAAATTATCGTCACGAAAGATAACGAGGATGAAGTGGGGCTAATTAACGGTGAAGGATGCCTGATAGCCGATCATCTGCAGGCTGTCTGTGCGTTTCTGGAGGGTAAGCACGCTCTCGAACGCCCGAAACCAACTGATGCAGTATCCCGGGCGCTACAACATGATCTCAGTGATGTTGTCGGTCAGGAGCAAGGAAAGCGAGGACTGGAAATTACCGCCGCTGGCGGGCACAACCTTTTACTGATTGGACCGCCGGGAACAGGTAAAACAATGCTCGCCAGCCGTATTAATGGCCTTTTGCCAGATTTAAGCAATGAAGAGGCACTGGAGAGCGCTGCGATATTAAGTCTGGTAAATGCTGAATCAGTACAAAAACAATGGCGGCAGCGCCCGTTCCGCTCACCTCATCACAGTGCGTCGTTAACTGCGATGGTGGGCGGTGGTGCAATTCCAGGGCCAGGTGAAATTTCGCTGGCGCATAACGGCGTGCTTTTTCTTGATGAGCTACCTGAATTTGAACGGCGTACACTGGATGCCTTGCGAGAGCCGATTGAATCCGGGCAGATCCATCTTTCACGCACACGAGCAAAAATAACCTATCCAGCCCGTTTCCAGCTTGTCGCGGCGATGAATCCCAGCCCTACCGGACATTATCAGGGAAACCATAACCGCTGCACACCAGAACAGACATTACGTTATCTCAACCGGCTCTCGGGGCCCTTTCTCGACCGCTTCGATCTCTCACTAGAGATCCCATTACCGCCCCCCGGCATTTTGAGTAAAACGGTAGTGCAGGGAGAAAACAGCACCACCGTTAAACAACGTGTAATGGCCGCCAGAGAGCGCCAATTTAAGCGGCAGAATAAACTGAACGCCTGGCTGGATAATCCGGAAATACGCCAATTCTGCAAGCTTGAGAGCGAAGATGCGCAGTGGCTGGAAGAAACGCTGATCCATCTGGGGTTATCGATTCGTGCCTGGCAGCGGTTATTGAAAGTTGCACGAACCATTGCTGATATTGATCAGTCTGACATTATCACACGTCAGCATTTGCAGGAGGCAGTTAGCTATCGTGCGATTGACCGTTTGCTCATCCATCTGCAAAAACTACTGACATAAAAAAAGGGCATTTCGCCCTTTTTATTAATCGTCAGAATCGGTGTAGTCTTCAGCACCTTCAACCTGCGGTTTACCGCCGGAAAGGGTGTGAAAACGTTTTGGACGCTTGATACGCGTCATATACTTGGACCACACGCGTTCTGCTTCTGTCACTGGCTCACGTTCGCCACGGCATACTGCTACGAAGAGTTTCTCTTCCTCGGTAACCGGCTCGCGTTTGCCAAGATCCAACTCATTGAAGGCATAACCATGACGCTCAAGCAGTTGTGCCTCTTTGATGGTGAAGTCACCATGACGAGAGAATCCACGTGGATAATGTTTATTGTCGAAATATCGATTAGTCGTCGTAAAGCTTTCCGCCATCCTGCACGCTCCTAATTCTTTGACCGAGCTAGTTATGGCGCGGAGTATTAGTTACGCTTGACAGAGTGTAAAACAAAACATTTAAATCATAACGACAAATAATTTTGCGGAGAGCACTGTGGATACGGAATTGTTAAAAACTTTCCTGGAAGTTAGCCGAACGCGTCACTTTGGTCGAGCGGCTGAATCGCTCTATCTGACCCAATCAGCCGTGAGCTTTCGAATCAGACAACTGGAAAATCAACTGGGTGTGAATCTTTTCACCCGCCACAGAAACAATATCCGTTTAACCGCTGCCGGTGAAAAACTACTGCCTTATGCAGAAACGCTCATGAGCACCTGGCAGGCCGCCCGTAAGGAGGTGGCGCATACCTCACGACATAACGAGTTTTCTATCGGTGCCAGCGCCTCATTGTGGGAATGTATGCTTAATCAGTGGCTGGGACGCTTGTATCAAAATCAAGATGCCCATACAGGCTTACAGTTCGAAGCGCGAATTGCCCAACGACAGTCTCTGGTAAAACAGCTGCATGAACGCCAGCTTGATCTTCTTATTACCACTGAAGCGCCCAAAATGGACGAATTTAGTAGTCAGTTGCTGGGGTATTTCACTTTAGCGCTTTATACCAGTGCCCCTTCTAAACTAAAGGGAGATCTTAACTATCTGCGACTGGAGTGGGGGCCAGATTTTCAACAGCATGAGGCAGGTTTGATCGGTGCTGACGAAGTTCCCATTCTGACAACCAGTTCTGCTGAACTGGCACAGCAACAGATTGCGATGCTTAATGGTTGCACCTGGCTACCCGTCAGTTGGGCGCGTAAAAAGGGCGGCCTGCATACCGTTGTCGATAGCACAACACTTTCACGGCCGCTTTATGCCATATGGCTGCAAAATAGCGATAAAAATGCGTTGATTCGCGATCTATTGAAAATTAACGTGCTGGATGAAGTGTATTAATCTGAATGGCTGGCAAGGATGCTGGTAGAAGGATTTACTTCGGAGAGGTTATTTCAGATAAAAAAAATCCTTAGCTTTCGCTAAGGATGATTTCTGGCAGGGGCGGAGAGACTCGAACTCCCAACACCCGGTTTTGGAGACCGGTGCTCTACCAATTGAACTACGCCCCTAATTAGGGTGGCGGAACGGACGGGACTCGAACCCGCGACCCCCTGCGTGACAGGCAGGTATTCTAACCGACTGAACTACCGCTCCACCGAATTCTTTTACAACCACCGGTTTTATGACCGGCTTACTGCTTAATTTGATGCCTGGCAGTTCCCTACTCTCGCATGGGGAGACCCCACACTACCATCGGCGCTACGGCGTTTCACTTCTGAGTTCGGCATGGGGTCAGGTGGGACCA